>CAYPGL010000269.1:0-2953 GCA_964410035.1 uncultured Qipengyuania sp.
GTACCTCGCGAAAAACATTGTGGCAGCCGGCCTCGCCAAGCGTTGCACGATTCAGCTGTCCTATGCGATCGGCATTTCGAAGCCGCTTTCGATTTACGTCGACACGCATGGAACTGGCGCAGAGGGCGTAACTGACGAAGCGCTCGAGGACGCCATCCGCAATATCGAGAAACTGGGCGGGCTGACCCCGCGCGGCATCCGCATGCACCTCGGTCTCAACAAGCCGATCTACCGTAAGAGCGCCGCCTATGGTCACTTCGGGCGCCAAGCGGATGGAGACGACTTCCCTTGGGAGCGTACCGATCTGGTAGAAGACCTGAAAGCCGCTCTGCGCTAGCAGGAAAGGCGGCCATTGCCGGCCGCCTTCCGTCCCAAAAAAGTTATTTCAATCCAGAATGCCGCGTTGCGGTTCGGGCTTCAACTGGCTGCCGAAATTATTCTCGCGCAGCCGGTGACCCACCTTGCCGTCGAATGTGGCGACGGTATTCGCGCCGATATTTGGTAGTGCTAGCCCTTGGTGGGAGAAGGTTTGTCGAGCGTCAGTTGGGCGTCGGAAAACACGAAGGGGCTGCGCACACCCGGCATACCTTCCGGGGCGATCCGCATACCTCTCGAGACGACCTGCTGATCCCTGAAAACCTCGTCGATGGAGTTGATCGGGCCCGCAGGAATGCCGGATTTCGTACAGGCCGCGAGGAGCTCATTGCGGGACCATCTTGCGGTAGCCTCAGCAATAAGCGCGTCGCATTCGGCGCGATGCTCCACGCGGTCCGCATTGGTGCCGAAGCGCGGGTCATCGAGAAGATCGCTGCGGTCGATCAGCGCCAACAGCTTCCGGAACAGCGCATCGTTTGCCGGGGCCAGGACCACCGGACCATCCCTCGTGGGGAACACGCCATAGGCGCTGACCTGCGCGTGGGCATTACCCATGCGGGGCGGGTTCTCGCCGGTCGCCAGATAGCTCATTGCCTGGTTCGCAAGCAGACCCACCGAGCAATCCAGTAGACTCATGTCGATCCACTGACCCCTGCCGGTGCGGTGTCGCATTAACAGCGCTGCTTGCACGGCGTTGGCAGCCCATAACCCGCAGGACAGGTCGCTTATGGACACGCCCATCTTCATCGGATCGCCTTCCGGTTCTCCGGTCAATGACATGAAGCCGCTCATGGCCTGAATCACGAAGTCGTAGCCAGGCTCGTCGCGCCGCGGGCCGTCCTGCCCAAAGCCCGTGATCGAGCAATAGATGATCGCGGGGTTCTTCCGGACCAGCGTCTCATAATCGAGGCCGAATTTGGCGAGCCCCCCGGGCTTGAAGTTCTCCAGTACAACGTCCGCACCCGCCGCCAATGCGTCGACACGCGCCAGATCGCTGTCGTCCCTGAAATCCGCAATTATTCCGCGCTTTCCGCGATTGCACGCGTGGTAATAGGCGGAGGTCGTCTCGCCGCCATGTTCCACCCAGGGTGGCCCCCAAATGCGCGTGTTGTCGCCCTCGGGACTTTCGACCTTGATCACATCGGCACCCAGATCGGCAAGAATCTGGCCTGCCCATGGGCCGGCCAGCACCCGGGCGAGTTCGAGCACCTTCAGTCCCGCTAGCGGGCTGTTCTCGTTTCGCGGTTTCTTGAGCCAGTCGGCCATGGACGGTCAGCCCAGCGCGACCTCGTATTTCGCGGTCGTTTTCTGCGCAATCTCCTCGGCCGTGACCCCGGGAGCGAGTTCGATGAGACGGAAAGCGCTCTCGTGATCCGGACGATGGAAGACGCCAAGGTTGGTTACGATCATGTCGACTACATTCTGGCCCGTTAACGGCAGAGTGCAGGAGGGGATAAATTTGGGCGATCCGTCCTTGGCATTGTGGTCCATTACCACGATGATCTTCTTCACGCCGGCGACGAGATCCATCGCACCGCCCATTCCCTTGATCATCTTGCCGGGAATCATCCAGTTGGCGATATCACCGTTCTCCGCCACTTCCATCGCGCCGAGCACGGTCAAGTCGATATGGCCCCCGCGGATCATGGCGAAGCTCTGCGCACTGTCGAAATAGGCGCTGTGGGGCAACTCGCTGATCGTCTGCTTGCCCGCATTGATCAGGTCGGCGTCTTCCTCCCCTTCATAGGGGAATGGGCCGATGCCCAGCATACCGTTCTCGCTCTGCAGCGTGACATGCATGCCTTCGGGAATGTGGTTGGCAACCAGCGTAGGGATTCCGATGCCGAGATTGACGTAGTAGCCGTCTTCCAGTTCCTGCGCGGCGCGCGCGGCCATCTGATTGCGATCCCATCCGATGAGGGTGGCGGTATCGGTCATGTCACTTGCCTTCGTTCATGATTGCGGGCGCATCGGCGGGAGCGGTTTCGGGCGACCAGCGCGTGCCTTCGGGATAGACCTCGTCAAGGGTGCCTTTCAGCGAGTCCCCGTAGACAGGGTTCGGGAAAACGAACCAGCCATTGCCCCACAACTGTGCGAGGTCGCCCCGCGCGGCGAGTTCGCGCCGTTCCTGCGGGGCGAGTTCGTCATTGTTGAACACATCTGCGAAATCCCCAAGGTTGTCACCCGCGAGTGCAATTACGCAGTAGCGCTCGGCGATCAGGGCGCGGCGGCCATCCTTGCCGCCACCGCCGCCATCGTCGCCGCGAAGATACAGCGTGTCGCGGTGGACGGCTTCGCCAAGCCCGGCCGCAGCAATGGCGCGGGCCGCGCCTTCGGGACTGAATTCGCGGTTAGTGTTGAAGACCGGGGTAATGCCCGCTTCACGCAGACGGCCGAGACCGGTCACTGCTCCGGGAACAGGCCGGACGTAGCTTGCGCCTGTTTCTTCCCAGCGCTTCCAGCTTTCGCTCGAATAGCTCTGGCCGGTCGAGGCGGTCCAGTATTCATAGCCGAGGTTGAGGATCAACGTCTCGTCGACGTCGAAAACCACCGCCAGCGGTTTCCAGCTGTCGCCGCG
>CAYPGL010000270.1:0-2949 GCA_964410035.1 uncultured Qipengyuania sp.
CCGCGCTTGATCTGGTCGCGCTCCATGCTTTCGAACAGCGCCTTGAAATTGCCTTCGCCGAAGCCTTCATCGCCCTTGCGCTGGATGAACTCGAAGAACACCGGGCCCACCTGAGCTTCGGCAAAGATTTGCAGCAAGAGGCGGGGCTGACCACCTTCTGTGGTGCCGTCGAGCAGGATACCGCGCATCTTGAGCTGATCGACGTCTTCGCCATGATCGGGCAGACGTTCAGCCAGCATATCGTAATAGGTTTCGGGCGGGGCCGTCATGAAGGGGACGCCCAGCTCATTGAGTTTGTCCCAGCAACCGACAAGGTCATCGCAGATCAGGGCAATATGTTGAATCCCTTCGCCATTGAATTCCTTGAGGAACTCCTCGATCTGGCCCTTTCCTCCTTCACCTTCCTCGTTGAGCGGGATGCGGATTTTGCCATCGGGCGCTGTGAGCGCCTTCGAGGTCAGACCGGTATATTCACCCTTGATGTCGAAAAAGCGGATCTCGCGGAAGTTGAAGAGACTTTCGTAATAGTCGGCCCAGTACTTCATCCGGCCGTTGTAAACGTTGTGCGTGAGGTGATCGATCAAGTTGAAACCCGCGCCGACCGGGAATTTCTCCACTCCATCGAGATACTCGAAATCGATGTCATAGATCGACAAGCCTTCGCCACCTTGGTCGGAATAGCGGTCTATCAGATAGATGATCGCCCCGCCGATACCGCGGATGGCGGGGATGCGGATCTCCATCGGACCCGTGTCAACGACGACAGGCTCTGCACCGCGTTCCAGCAGCTCCTCGTAGGCCTTCTTCGCGTCGCGTACGCGGAAGCCCATCCCGCAGGCGGAGGGGCCATGCTCGCGCGCAAAGTACCAGGCCGCGCTGCGTGGTTCGTAATTGATGATGAGGTTGATACCCCCTTGCCGCCACAGATGAACGTCTTTGGAGCGATGCTTAGCCACATTGTTGAAACCCATGGCTTCGAAAACCGGTTCTACCACACCTCGCTCGGGGGCGCAGAATTCGACGAATTCGAAGCCGTCGAGACCGATGGGGTTTTCGAAAATGTCAGGCATGGAAATCCTCTGTCAGGTGAATTAGTTTCAATAGAAACCAGTTACGGGTTGTGGCTTGGATTGTCAAGAACGCAACGGACTGGAAAGGGACAGAGTTCCATTGCTCGCTTAGCCCGAAGTTAACGCCTAACTGCCCGATTCCATCTGAATTGCGCTTGCCACGAAAGGTTAACTGTGATTCTGTGCAGACAATGAGGCGGGCAAACAGATTCGAAGCGGTCCGAAAGCAGAAGGCGGCGCAAAATGCGTCGCTTGTCGTTCTGCTCATCATAGGCGGACTTGCAGTCGCCGGCCCTTCGGGATTGCTTGCATGGAGCGAAAACCTCCGGCTGCTCGACCAGCGCCAAGCACAGCTCGCCGCCTTGCAGGAAGAGCGCGCTGCACTCAAGAACAAGGTCGCGCTGCTTCATCCCGACCATGCGGATCCGGATATGGTGGGCGAACTTCTGCGCAGCCAGCTCAACGTCGTCCACCCAGACGAAGTCGTCATCAAACTCGCCGACTGACCTTCTGCACTGGGTGTAAACCTGCCGTTTCGTAAGGTTTTCGTATGCAAGCAACACGCACCGTTGCGCTGCCTGTAAGGCTGTGCCTATAGGCGCTGCACCATTCCTCCCCGGAAGAACAAGGGACAATTGTTTTGGCCAAGCCCCCCAAGAACAAGACGCCGCAAAGCCCCGCGGAAAACCCGGAATTTGCGCTGCACTCGCTCCAGGAAGAGTTCGAGAAGGCAAAGCGCTATGATGCGTCGCCCGAGCAACTGCGGCAGTTCTACGAACAGATGCTGCTTATTCGCCGGTTCGAAGAGCGTGCAGGGCAGCTTTATGGTCTCGGGCTGATCGGGGGTTTCTGTCACCTCTACATCGGTCAGGAAGCGGTCGCGATCGGTCTGCAGTCGGCGCTGAATGGTAACAAGGACAGCGTGATCACCGGCTATCGTGATCACGGCCACATGCTTGCCTATGGTATCGATCCGAAAGTCATCATGGCCGAGCTCACCGGGCGGGAAGCTGGGATTTCGAAAGGCAAGGGCGGGTCGATGCACATGTTCTCGACCAAGCATAAATTCTATGGCGGTCATGGAATCGTCGGCGCTCAGGTCGCACTCGGAGGCGGGCTTGCGCTGGCGCATCAGTACAACGAAGATGGCGGATTGTGTCTGGCTTATTTCGGCGACGGTGCGGCGAACCAGGGCCAGGTATATGAGACGTTCAACATGGCTTCCTTGTGGAAGCTGCCGATTGTCTTCGTAGTCGAGAACAACCAGTACGCCATGGGTACGGCAGTCGGGCGCTCCAGCGCAGAGACCGAGTTCTACCGCCGAGGCACGGCATTCCGCATCCCCGGTATGAAGGTCAATGGCATGGACGTGCTCGAAGTGCGCCAAGCCGCCGAAATTGCCTTCAAGCATGTGCGCGAGGGTAGGGGCCCGGTGCTGATGGAATGCGAGACCTATCGCTATCGCGGGCACTCCATGTCCGACCCGGCGAAGTACCGGACGCGCGAAGAAGTGCAGGACATGAAGGACCACAAGGACCCGATAGAGGGCCTGAAAAAAATCCTGATCGAGCAGGGCAACAGCGAGGACGAATTGAAAGCCATCGATAAGGACATTCGCAAGGTCGTCAGCGAAGCGGCCGACTTTGCGGAGAATTCTCCCGAGCCCGAGGCGTCCGAACTCTACACAGACGTGCTGGTGGAGGAGTATTGAGACATGGCTATCGAACTCAAGATGCCCGCGCTTTCTCCGACGATGGAAGAAGGCACGCTCGCCAAGTGGCTCAAGCAAGAAGGTGATGAGATCACCGCCGGCGACATCATAGCGGAAATCGAAACCGACAAGGCGACGATGGAATTCGAAGCTGTCGACGAAGGAACG
>CAYPGL010000271.1:0-2948 GCA_964410035.1 uncultured Qipengyuania sp.
ACAATGCCGACGCCAAGCGCTACGAAACCGTAAGTTACGGCAAGGTTCTCGCGGACAATCTCAGGGTCATGGACGCCAGCGCCGTGGCATTGTGCCGTGACAATGATATTCCGATCGTGGTCTTCTCCATCCGCGAGAAGGGCAATCTGGCGCGCGTTCTTTCGAACGAGGGCGTGCAGACGATCGTTACCGATCACACCGCATAAAAGACGACAGAAAAGACGAGGAAGTCGACCATGGCAAAATACGACAAAGCCGATATCGAACGCCGGATGAAAGGCGCGATCGACAGCCTGAAGGGCGATCTTTCTGGCCTGCGCACGGGCCGCGCCAACACCAGCCTGCTCGATCCGGTGATGGTCGAAGTCTATGGCTCGATGATGCCGATCAACCAGGTCGCAACCGTTTCGGCTCCCGAACCGCGGATGCTGAGCGTGCAGGTCTGGGACAAGGCCAATGTCACCGCGGTCGAGAAGGGTATCGCCAAGGCGAATCTGGGGCTCAATCCGATGATCGACGGCCAGAACGTGCGCCTGCCGATGCCCGACCTGACCGAGGAGCGCCGCAAGCAGCTCGCCAAAGTGGCCGGCGAATATGGCGAGAAGGCCAAGATTGCCATCCGCAACGTTCGTCGTGATGGCATGGAAGCGCTGAAAGAAGACGAGAAGAAAAAGGAAATCTCGGAAGACGACCAGAAGCGCGGCGAGACCGAAGTCCAGAAGCTGACTGACCAATATGTGACCGAGACAGACCAGCTGGTCGCCAAGAAGGAACAGGAAATCCTAAGCCAGTAACCGGCTTTTTGGATAGTCTTTCGCTAATGACCGAAAAAACCCAGCATGCGCGTCATGTCGCCATCATCATGGACGGCAACGGTCGCTGGGCGAAGCGCAAGCACCTGCCGCGTGCGATGGGCCACCGCAAGGGCGTCGAAGCCGTGCGCGAACTCGTGCGCGGACTCAAGGACACGTCGATCGAGTGCTTGACGCTCTACGCGTTCTCTTCGGAGAACTGGAACCGGCCCGACGACGAGGTCGACGATCTGATGAACCTGATGCGCAAGTTTATCAAATCCGACCTGCCGGAATTCATCGCCAATGACGTGCGACTCAAGATAATCGGCGATTGGCAATCGCTTGCGCCCGATATCGTACAGATGCTCGAGGATGCACTCTCCAAGACTGCGCAGGGTTCGCGTACTCTGGCGGTGGCGCTCAATTACGGCGCGCGGGGTGAAATCGCGCAGGCTGCGGCTAAAGCTGCGGCAAATGGCGAGGTCACGGAACGAAGCATCGCTGCGAACCTCTATACCGCTGACCTACCACCGCTTGACCTGCTCATCCGCACCAGCGGCGAGGTTCGCCTGTCGAATTTTCTCTTGTGGCAATCCGCTTATGCGGAAATGATCTTCACCGAGGTTTTGTGGCCCGACTTCACGCTGGAGCACCTGCAGGATGCATTGACCCAGTTCGCGGGCAGGGAGAGGCGTTTTGGGGGAAGGTGAAGCAGGACAGGTGTCGCGCAAGCGGGATGTACTGAGGGACCGCGCGTTCCGCTACATGGCGGTGCCGCTGTCGGTCCGCACCTCCGATCTTCCGGTGCGGGTCGCCTCGGCGCTGGTGATGCTGGCGGTGGCCGGCCTTGCTGCGTGGCTAGATGGCCTGTGGTTCGATCTGTTTGTCGGCGCTGTGGCAGTCGCAAGCCTGTTCGAATTCTCCCGGCTGGTCTGGCGCGGCGCGGAATCCCCGCTCTGGCGGATCGCAGGGCTGATATTCGGTTTCGTCTATATCGGATCCGCAGCATCGGTCCTCATGGGCTTCCCGATCATGGTCGTCCTCGGCATACTTGCGGTCGTCATTGCCACCGACACGGGAGCCTATTTCAGCGGGCGTAGCATCGGCGGGCCGAAGATCGCTCCCAGCATCAGTCCGTCGAAGACCTGGGCAGGCCTGTTCGGAGGGATGATCGCCGCGGGGCTCGTATCGCTGGGCTTCTTCTATTCGAATGTCGGTGAGCGGGCTTTCTCGCTGATTGGGCTAGGCGCCATCGCAGTCGGTGCAGGGCTGGCCATTCTGGCGCAATGCGGCGACTTTTTTGAAAGCTGGCTCAAACGGCGTGCCCGCATGAAGGACAGCTCCAATATCATCCCCGGCCATGGCGGTGTGCTCGACCGTGTCGATGGGATTCTTCCCGTGGTACTGGCAGCGGGCATCCTGTGGTATCAGGTCCACCCCTGATTATGCGCAGCATCACCATCCTCGGCGCGACCGGATCGGTCGGCGCTTCTACGCTCGATCTGGTCCGGCGCAATCCGGAGGACTGGCGGATCGAGGCGCTGACTGCCCATTCGAATGTTTCGGAACTCGCAAAGTTGGCCCGGGAATTCGGCGCCAAGCTCGCCGTAATCGCCGACGACTCTCGCTACGCTGAACTGAAGGAAGCGTTGGCGGGTTCGGGTGTTGCAGTGGCAGCCGGACGCAAAGCCTTGTGCGAAGCCGCGGCGCAGCCAGCTGACATCGTGATGGCGGCGATCGTCGGCTGTGCGGGACTGGGCCCCGTGATGGCGGCGATCGAGCAGGGACGCACGGTGGCCCTCGCCAACAAGGAGGCGCTGGTTTCCGCAGGCGAGGTGATGACCGCAGCGGTCGAAAAGCACGGCGCAACACTGCTGCCGGTCGACAGCGAACACAATGCCATCTTCCAATGTCTGCAGGGCGGCAGGATCGATGAAGTCCGAACGATCACGCTAACCGCCAGTGGCGGGCCGCTGCGACTGGTCAAGGATCTGGACGCGGTCACACCCGCACAGGCCATTGCGCACCCCAACTGGGACATGGGCGCCAAGATCAGCGTCGACAGCGCCACCATGTTCAACAAGGGCCTCGAACTGATTGAGGCGCACCATCTGTTTCCCGTGGGCCTCGACCGCCTGCGGATCGTGGTCCATC
>CAYPGL010000272.1:0-2942 GCA_964410035.1 uncultured Qipengyuania sp.
ACCAAAGCCGGATCGTCATCGAGGCTTTCGTTCACCTCGACCACTTCGCCTGACAGGGGCGCGTAGACATCGCTTGCCGCCTTGACGCTTTCGACCACAGCGGCGTCCTTGCCCTTCTCGACCATCGCGCCGACTTCGGGCAATTCCACGAAGACGATATCGCCAAGCTGGCCTTGGGCGTAATCGGTGATGCCGACCGTGGCGGTATCGCCTTCAAGATCGATCCATTCGTGTTCATCGGTGAAATAGCGGGCCATCTCTCTCACTTTCCTCTGTAATAGCGGTGCGGGACGAAGGGCATCCTGGCGACCTTCGCAAATAGTCTCTTGTTACGAACCTCGACTTCGAGTTCGGTGCCTTCCTGGGCGAGCGCGGTGTCGATATAGGCCATGGCGATCGGCCGTTCGAGCGTCGGCGAAAACCCACCGCTGGTGACGCGGCCGACCTGCTTTTCGGCAGTATAGACGAGCGCACCCTCTCGCGCAGGCAAGCGACCTTCGATCTCCAGGCCGACACGCTTCTGCGCGGGACCATCGGCGAGCACCTTGGTCACCGCTTCGTGGCCCATCCAACCACCTTCCTCGCGGCGCTTCTTGGTGAGCGCGAAGAGGAGATCGGCAGAGACCGGATCAGTTTGCTCGGTGATATCGTGACCGTAGAGCGGTAGGCCCGCTTCCAGACGCAGGCTATCGCGCGCGCCGAGGCCGACGGGACGCACCTCGATTTCAGCGCAGAGGCGATCGCACAGGCTCTCGGCAAACTCGGCTGGGACCGAGATCTCGAAACCGTCCTCGCCGGTATATCCCGAACGGGTAATACGAAGCGGCCATTCGCCGAAATCGTGAACGAGCGAGTCCATGAAGACCATGTCGTCGATCACGTTGCGCATCACGCGATTGAGGGCGGTGGCGGCATTCGGACCTTGCAGCGCGATCAGCGCATGCTCATCCAGGTGAGTCAGAGTGACGTCGTCATCGAGATGTTCGCGCAAATGGGCGATATCATCCCACTTCATTGCGCCGTTAACGACGAGATAATAGGCCGCTTCTCCCCAATGGCCCTTGGTGCCTTCTTCCTCGTCACCGTCGATCCATGGCGTCGCATTGGTGACCATCAGATCGTCGAGGATGCCGCCGTCTTCTGCCATCAGCAGCGAATAGCGCGTGCGTCCGGGCTTGAGCGAGGCGATCGCGCCGGGAAGCAGTTTTTCCAGTTCCTCGGCAGCCTTCTCGCCTGTTACCATGAGCTGGCCCATGTGGCTGACATCGAAAAGGCCCGCTTGGTCACGCGTCCAATTATGTTCAACGACGATACCATCATACTGGATCGGCATTTCGTATCCGGCAAACGGCACCATGCGCGCGCCCTTGCCGCGATGCCATGCATCGAGCGGCAGGGTGCCGATTTCGTCCTCAAAGGTTTCGTTTTCTTCGCTCAAGTCCCGTCCTTCAAAAGCATGGGTGCGCCCGTCGCCGTGCGCCAAACCAACCCATGCCCCCTCTGTCGGGAAACCTGAGAGACTGACACGCCAGTTAGCGCGCTTACCCCTTCGGTGGCCGCCTGATCGGGCGACGCTTTCCAGAGTGTCGATGGCAGCGCACGGTCCATGTGCCTGAGAGTTTCCGGGGCGGTTGCTCCTTCGGCGCTATGCGGGTCTACCCGCACAGGCTCTCCCGTGCGCGCCCGCTGTAGAATCGCTCCCACAGCCGACAAAAATGCCCTGCGCGATTAGCACTGTGTGGTCAATCCAGATTGGGCCTGAGCCAGCGTTCCGCCGTTGCGATATCCACACCGCGCCGCCGTGCGTAATCCTCCAGCTGGTCGCGGCCAATGCGCGCCACTCCGAAATACTGCGCTTCGGGATGGCCGAAATAGAAGCCGCTCACTGCCGAAGTTGGCAACATGGCATAGCTTTCGGTCAGCTTGAGGCCCGCATTCGTTTCGGCATCGAGCAAATCGAACAGGATGGGTTTCAGGCTATGGTCGGGACAGGCAGGGTAGCCGGGGGCCGGGCGGATAACGCGATACTGCTCCTTGATCAGCGCCGCGTTGGTCAGCTGCTCTTGCGGCGCGTACCCCCATAAATCCGTGCGGACATGTTGGTGGAGCCGCTCGGCGAAGGCTTCGGCAAAGCGATCTGCCAGCGCCTTCAGGAGAATATCCGAATAATCGTCTTTGTCGGCAAGGAATCGCTTCGAGTGCTCCTCGATGCCGTGGATGCCCACCGCGAAGCCGCCGATCCAGTCGCCCGCCGGATCGATGAAATCGGCCAGGCACATGTTCGCCCGGTCGCGGCTTTTTTTCACTTGCTGGCGAAGGAACGGGAGAACCACATGCTCCTCTCGCTCGGAGAGGTGAAGTGTCACATCGTCGCCGTCGCGCGCGCAAGGCCAAAAGCCCGCAACTCCCTTGGCAGTCAGCCATTTCTCGCCAATGACCCGGTCGAGCATCTGGTCCGCATCGTCTTTCAACTGGCGTGCGGTTTCGCCCACCACCTCGTCGTTGAGGATCTTGGGGTAGGTTCCGTGCAGTTCCCAGGCGCGGAAGAACGGTGTCCAGTCGATATAGTCGCGCAATTCTGCCAGGTCCCAATCTCCGAAAGAGTGGACCCCGGGCTGCAAGGGCGGCGCGGCCTTGTCCGAGAGATAGGCGTCGAAGAAGTTCGCTCTGGCATCTTCGAGGCTGAGCAGCACGCTCTGTGCCTTGCCTTCGCGCGCCTCCCGTACCTTGGTGTAATCGGCGGCGGTAGTCTCGACGAACTCGTTCCGCTGGGTGTCCGACAGAAGCCGGCTCGCCACACCGACAGCGCGGCTTGCGTCGAGGACGTGGATCACTGGCCCCTTGTATACCGGGTCGATGCGCAGCGCGGTGTGTACCTTGCTGGTGGTAGCTCCGCCGATCAGCAGCGGCATGGTCATTTCTGCAGCCTGCATTTCCTCGGC
>CAYPGL010000273.1:0-2935 GCA_964410035.1 uncultured Qipengyuania sp.
GAGGCGAGGTCCTTGGCCGAGGGCGCATAGCGCTCCATGAAGCGCTCGCCCTCGGAATTGGTGAGGTAGCCGCCCTCGCCGCGCGCGCCTTCGGTGATCAGCACGCCCGCGCCGTAGATCCCGGTCGGGTGGAACTGGACGAATTCCATGTCCTGCAGCGGGAGCCCCTGGCGCAGCACCATGCCTCCGCCGTCGCCGGTGCAGGTGTGCGCGCTGGTGGCGGTGTAATAGCAGCGGCCGTAGCCGCCGGTCGCCAGCACCACGCCCTGCGCGCGGAAGCGGTGGATCGTCCCGTCGTCGAGGCACATCGCGATCACGCCGACGCATTTGCCGTCCTGCATGATCAGGTCGATCGCGAAATATTCGATGAAGAAATCGGCGTCGTATTTGAGGCTCTGCTGGTAGAGCGCGTGGAGCATGGCATGCCCCGTGCGGTCCGCCGCGGCGCAGGTACGCTGGACCGGCGGGCCCTCGCCCATGTTCTGCATGTGGCCGCCGAACGGGCGCTGGTAGATCGTGCCGTCATCGTTGCGGCTGAACGGCACGCCCGCGTGCTCGAGTTCGTAGACCGCGTGCGGCGCCTCGCGCACCATGTATTCGATCGCGTCCTGGTCGCCGAGCCAGTCGGCGCCCTTGACGGTATCGTACATGTGCCACGACCAGTGGTCGGGCGTGTTGTTGCCGAGCGAGGCAGCGATCCCGCCTTGCGCCGCCACGGTGTGCGAACGGGTCGGGAAGACCTTCGAGATATTGGCGGTCTTCAGCCCGGCCTCGGCCGCGCCCATCGTCGCGCGCAGGCCCGATCCGCCCGCGCCGACCACGACGACGTCGTAGGTGTGGTCGATGATGTTGTAGGCGCGTCCGCCGATTTCGAACGTGTCAGCTGCGGCCATCAGGCGGCTCCTGCGAAGACGATGCGGGCGATGCTGATCAGCGCGAAACCCGCGCCGGCAAACGCCGCGATATTGAGAATGGCATTGAGGGCGAAGCGGTTGCCCGCGGTGTTCACGTAATCCTCGACCAGCACCTGCAGGCCGAGCCGCGCGTGCCAGAACACCGAGATCACCAGCAGCGACAGCGCCAGCGCGGGCAGCGGGCTCGCGACCCACCTGGCGAAACTGGCGTAGCCGTAATCGTCGAGCAGCAGGAAGCTGATCACGAGGAACAGCACCGCGACGAGGTTGCCGATCGCGGTGAAGCGCTGGAGCAGCCAGTGATGCGTGCCGTGATGGGCGGAACCGAGGCCGCGCGCGCGGCCGATGGGGGTTTCATGAGCCATCAGAGCACTCCCTGCTTGGCGAGCACGACCAGCCAGAAGCCGATCGTCAGGACCACGCCGATCACGGTGGTCCCGATCGCCCAGGTCTTGTTGGTATCGAGTTCGTAGCCCGCGCCGATATCGAGCACAAAGTGGCGCAGGCCCGATGCGAGATGGTTGAAGAACGCCCAGGTCAGGCCGATCAGCACGATGTATCCGATCGGCGAAGAGGCGGCGAGTGCGAAGGTCTCGTACGCCTCGGGTCCGCTGGCGAGCGCGCCGAGCCACCACAGCAGCACGGGCAGGCCGACCAGCGCCAGCCCGTCCCCGCTGACGCGGTGAAGGATCGAGGTCAGCATGTGCGGACCCCATTTCCAGATTTGCAGATGCGGTGAGAGCGGTCTTCCGGCCATGGGCTTTCCTGTCGCGTGAATTTCTGGCCCGTCCCTTAAAGGAATGAGGCCGCGAGGCAAGGTGGGGAAGCACATCATTGTGATCGGCAATGTCTCGGTTTATCGCGCGGCCATGACCAATATTCTCCTCACCGGATCCTCGCGCGGGATCGGCGCCGCGGCGCGCAGGGCGCTCGAAGCGCGCGGCTGCACCGTCATCGGGCACGGCTCCAAACCGCATGACGACCACACGATCGGCGCCGACCTGACCGATCCTCAGGCCCCGCAATCGCTGTGGGAAGCGGCGCTCGAGCGCGCCGGCGGAAAAATAGACGTGCTGATCAACAACGCCGGGTTCTTCGACCCCAATCCGCTCGACCGTTCGGACATCGAATGGCTCGACGGGTGGGAAGAGACGATCCGCATCAATCTGACCGCCGCCGCGCAGCTCTCGCGCTATGCGGTGCGGCACTGGCAGGACAGCAATGCGGGCGGACGGATCGTGCATGTCGCGAGCCGCGCCGGGCATCGCGGCGACAGCCCCGCGCACTGGCACTATGCCGCGGCCAAGGGCGGGATGCTGGCGATGCACAAGACGATCGCGCGCGCCTATGCCTCGGAAGACATCCTCAGCTACGCGATCACGCCGGGCTTCACCGATACCGCGATGGCGGGCGATTACCTCGAAAGCCGCGGCGGCCCGGGCCTGCTCGCCGACATCCCGCTCGGCCGCGTCGCCGAACCCGAGGAAATGGCCGCGATCATCGCCTTTTGCGCGCTCGACGCCCCGCCGAGCATGACCGGCGCGACGATCGACGCCAACGGCGCGAGCTACGTCCGCTGATGGCCAGCTGGAAACTCACCGGCTTCGGCAGGAAGCCCCGGATCGAGGCCGCGCTCGCGCGGCAGGAAGAACGGCTCGACTGGGATCCCGAGATCGTCCTCACCGGGTTCGAGATCGCCGAGGACAAGCCCGACGACTGGCGGCTCGACGCCTATCTGCCGCGCAACCCCTCGAAGGCCGATCGCGCCGCGATCGCCGCGCTGTTCGACGGCGACGCGCCCGACTTCACGGTCGAGAAGCTGCCCGAGACCGACTGGCTGACCGAAAGCCAGCGCGGGCTCGACCCGATCCGTGCGGGCCGCTTCCACGTCCACACGCCCGACCACGACCCGGACCCTGAAGCGGTCAATATCGTGATCCCCGCGGCGCAGGCCTTCGGCACCGGGCAACACGAGACGACCGCGGGCTGCCTCGCCCTGCTCGACGCGATGAAGAGAAGCG
>CAYPGL010000274.1:0-2931 GCA_964410035.1 uncultured Qipengyuania sp.
GAGCACCAGATTCCTAATCTGGGGGCCACAGGTTCGAATCCTGTCGGGCGCACCATTTCCCTAACGACCGAAGCGCCGTCCGAATGCCGCGAGGGCAGTGAGTATGACCGAAGACGCTGTGAGGACCAGGCAGACGCCGGCCCAGTCGTAATGATCGTAAATCGAAGTGCCGCCCAGACTGCCGATACCACCACCGACGAACATTAAGATGATATATACCGTCGTCAGTCGCGTGCGCAGACCCGGTTCGAGCGATAGGAATGTCATTCGGCCTGTCACATCGATCCCCGGCCCAACTAAATTCACAATCACGAGCGGGACAAGTAGGGCCCAGAGTGAGCCGCCGAGCGGATAGAAGAGCGTAATACCGACCACTTGGACGCCCGCGAACACCAGACGCGCTTTTCGGGCCCCCACCTTATCCGACCATCGACCAAGGCGCGGTGTCGATAGAATGCTGACTGAAGCAATGGCAGCAAGGTAGCCCACCGTATCGGTTCCATAACCCATCTCGCCGGAGGTCAAATACAAGGCCAGCGTCAGCCACAAAGCGATAAACTGTGCAAAGTTGAGCGCTTGTATCAGACCGGACAGCAGCACCTCGCGATTGCGCCGAGCCACGCTAAATACCGAAAACACGAGAGGCCAGTAGCTCCCTCCTCCGCTTTCGCGCTCTCCTCCTTCCATCAGTCGTGGGAGTGCGAGGGTAACGGCCAGCATAAGAATGGTGGCAATCCAATAGACAAGTCGCCAAGCGAAATATTCGGCCACCAATCCGGCGCCGACGCGCGCAATAAGGATGCCGAGAATTACCCCCGCCGTAAGCAGAGCCGTAACATGGCCAAGCCGTTCGGGCGCCACGCGCTTCGAGGCGTAGGCTGGCAGAAGGTAAGGGGTGATGGTGAAGAAACCGAGCAGGGTCGAGCCGATGGTAAAGCCAGCGAAACCCTGAGCCAGGGTCATGAGGGCAAGCGATGCAGTCTGACCACCGGCGAAAATTATGGTGAGTTGCCTATTGGAAAAACGGTCGCCGAGCGGGAGGAGAAGCAGGATACCGATAGCCAACGCGATCTGGTTCAGTGCCGGGACAATCCCTATCCTCGCCTCGCTCACCCCGAAGTGTGCAGCCACATCGCCGATGATCGGATGAATATAATAGGCGTTGGCTGTGACTACGGCTGCCGCGACAGCAAGAGAATATTCCTGGGCGCGGCTCAGGCGTTTCGTTCCATCCATCCTTTAGTAGTCCCCCGAGCGAGTTCGAGACAGGTCACCAAATCGTGGAAAAGGGGCTGCGGTCTCAAGGCGTCTTTTTGCTCGTCGTGCCGAGTTGGCTGACCGGCACGGTCTCCTTGAACGTGTGGGTGACATATGGAAAGGGGATCTCGATGCCCGATTCATCGAGCGCGGATTTAACGGCCCGCACGACCTTATCCTTGCTTTCCCAGCCGGAACGGGGTGTCGCACCAGCCCACCAGCGCACGAGGAAATCGACCGAGCTCGAATTGAACTCCTGCGCGAATATATCGATCCCCTTGCTCGCAAGAACATCGTCCACGCCTTCGACGGCGCGGCGGATCACGGTTGCGGCATGATCGAGATTGGTGTCGTAGGACACGCCCACGACCAAATCGTGTCGGCGTTGCTCAACATCGGTAAGAATCTCGACCGGGTTCTTAAACAGGATGGAATTGGGCACGACTGTCACTTCGCCGGAAAACTTGCGCACGTGAGTCTCGCGAAGCGTAATATGCTCTACCTTCCCGGTAATGCCTTCGCATTCGATCACATCGCCGATCTGCATTTTTTCGCGCAGCATGATGAGAATGCCCGCGAAGAAGTTTTCGAAGATATCCTGAAAAGCGAAACCGATTGCGACTGCGCCGATTCCGAGCCCTGCAAGCAAACTCGCGAACGTAAGGCCTGGCATAGCCACGACGGCGGCGACAAAAATCCCCACCAGCCAGATGCTCAATTTGACCACCGTATCGACCAGATTTTTCAGGCTCGACCTTATCTCGGTTCGCCCGACGATCATGTCGGAAATACGGGCCCCGAACCGCGCAACGATCCAGGTGATCAGCAGCATGAGCAGCGCGATTGCTAGGTTTGGCAGGGCCTCGACGAAGCTTTGGCCCATATCCCGCAGCTGATCGCGCAGCGTTTCGATGTAATTCACGGATGGCTCCCTTTGCGGGCCAACGTTGTGCACCGCAGCGGGTTCCTAAATGGCGGAATTTCGACCTTAGCGGAGATTAACCTTTCTTGTGTTCCTTGCGGGCAAGTTCATGCAGCCAGTCAGCATGCCGCGGAGCCTTCTTGGTCTCGCTCCATTCGTCGAGCATCAACGGAGCGACGCGCTTCAGCTCCGCATATTGTTCGTCTGTGCCAATGTCGGTCGCTAGTTCGACGCGGTGACCGTTGGGATCGAAGAAGTAGATCGACTTAAAAATGCCGTGGTGAGTAGGCCCCAGAACCTCGATGCCAAGGCTCTCAACATGTTCCTTTGCAGCCAGGAGTTCATCCTCGCTAGCCACCCTGAAGGCGAGATGCTGGACCCACGCGGGCGTGTTCTCGTCTCGGCCCATGTCTTTCTGGTTAGGCAGTTCGAAGAAAGCAAGGATGTTCCCGTTACCCGCGTCCAGGAAGACGTGCATATAGGGGTCGTACTCCCCGGTTGAGGGAACGTGATCTTCGGCAAAGGCGGTGGTGTAATCCATGCCCAGTACCTTGCCGTACCATTCGACAGTCTTTTTCGCGTCCTTGCAGCGATAAGCCGCGTGGTGGACACCGCCCAGCTTGATGGGATGGTCACTTATATCGTTCATTCCGCAGGCTCCGTCTCAACCGACTTGGCCTCCTCGACACTCAGTGCGCCGCGCTTGATCTGGTCGCGCTCCATGCTTTCGAACAGCGCCTTGAAATTGCCTT
>CAYPGL010000275.1:0-2923 GCA_964410035.1 uncultured Qipengyuania sp.
TGCCGTAGTCGGCGATGTCCTTCTCGATCCGAGCGAAGCCCTTGTCCTGCGCATCACGGATAACCGGAACGACCAGACCGTTGGGGGCCGACACGGCGACCGAGATGTCGACATAATCGTGATAGACGATCTCGTCGTCTTCGATATAGGCGTTGACGGCTGGCACGTCCTTCAGAGCGAGGCAGGCGGCCTTGGCGAAGAAGCCCATGAAGCCGAGCTTGATATCGTGCTTCTTGGCGAAGAGGTCTTTGTATTTCTCGCGCGCTTCTATGACCGCGCTCATGTCGCAATCGTTGAAGGTGGTGAGCAGCGCGGCATTGTCCTGCGCGCTCTTGAGCCGCTTCGCTATCGTCTGGCGCATGCGTGTCATCTTGACACGTTCCTCGCGGCGCTCGCCGGTTGCGGAAGGCGTCGGTGCGGGAGCGGAGGAGGCCGGAGCGGGGGTATCGTCTTTAGCCCCATCCTTTTTCGATTGGGCAGCGGCGATCACGTCTTCCTTGGTCAGACGGCCATCCCGGCCGGTGCCTTTGATGGTCGACGGGTCGACCCCGTGTTCTAGCACCGCGCGGCGGACCGCTGGCGAAAGCGTCTGCGAACTGTCGGAAGTGGTCGCTTCCTTGGCAGTCGTCGCTTCCTTTGCCTGTGCCGGAGCAGCCTTTTCGACACCTGCGTCGGGTGCCTCTGCCTTCGGTTCGTCCGAAGACTTGGCTGCCGCCGCGCCTTCCTCGACGATGGCGAGCACTGCGCCGACTTCGACCGTGTCGCCCACGGCGACCTTGAATTCCTTAATCACCCCCGCAACCGGCGAGGGGGCTTCTACGGCCACCTTGTCGGTTTCGAGGCTGACGATCGGCTCGTCCACTGCCACGCTGTCGCCGACGCTTTTCAGCAGTTCGCCGATGGTGGCTTCGGTTACGCTCTCGCCGAGAGTGGGGACTTTGATTTCGGTGGCCATGTATTCGGTTTCCTCTTCAGGCCTCGATCAATTGCAATCGCTGCGAACGTTGGGGACATCGCCGCCATTCAGCCCGAGCGCGATGTTGACGAGCGCTTCCTGTTGGACCTGGTGGCGGCTTGCAAAGCCGGTGGCGGGAGATGCGGCCACTTCGCGTCCGGCATAGCAGGGACGCATCCCCTTCTTACCGGCCTTGTCCGCGGCTTCCTCGATCAGGCGATCGACGAAGTACCACGCGCCGTTGTTCTTGGGCTCTTCCTGGCACCAGACGATGGTCTCCAGGATGGGCATGTTCTGAAGACGCACGGCCAGAGGCTCACCCGGGAAGGGGTAAAGCTGCTCGATCCGGACGATGGATACGTCGTCGAGCTCCGCTTCGTCGCGCCGCTGCATCAGGTCGTATGCGACCTTGCCGCTGCAGAGCACCAGGCGCTTGACCTTCTTGTCGTCGATCGTGGTCAGGTCCGACTTGATACGCATGAAGTGATGGTCGCCCATGAAGTCTTCGGCATTCGACTTCGCCAGCGGATGGCGCAGCAGCGACTTGGGCGTCATGATGACCATCGGTTTGCGGAATGGGCGCAGCATCTGGCGGCGCAAAGCGTGGAAGTAGTTCGCCGGGGTGGTGATGTTCATCACCTGCATATTGTCGTTGGCGCACAGCTGCAGGAAACGCTCGAGACGTGCGGAGCTGTGTTCCGGTCCCTGGCCTTCGTACCCGTGCGGGAGCAGCAACACGAGGCCGTTCGCCCGCAACCATTTGACTTCGCCCGCGGCAAGGAACTGGTCGATGATGATCTGCGCGCCATTGGCGAAATCGCCGAACTGGGCCTCCCACATCACCAGCGATTTCGGGTCCGCCATGGCGAATCCGTATTCGAAGCCCAAGACACCGTATTCGGAAAGCGGGCTGTCATAGACCTCGAACTTGCCGTGCGGCAGCGTGGTGAGCGGGATATACTTGCGCTCGTCCTTCTGGTCTATCCAGACGGCATGCCGCTGGCTAAACGTCCCGCGGCCGGAATCCTGCCCGGACAGGCGGACGCCAAAGCCTTCGGTCACGAGACTCCCGAAAGCCAGCGCTTCGCCGGTTGCCCAGTCGAATCCTTCGCCGCTGGCAAACATTTCGCGCTTGGCATCGAGTACACGGCCCAACGTCTTGTGGATCGTGATGTCCTCGGGAACGGTGGTCAGCGCCCGGCCGAGGCTGTCGAACAGCTTCTTCTCGATCGCGGTCTCGACGTTGCGGCGCGCGGTTTCGGGATCGGCAGGCTTGTTCATGCCCGCCCAGCGCCCGCCGAACCAGTCGGCCTCATCGGGCTTGTAGTCCTTTGCCGCGGCGAATTCTTCCTCGAGATGTGCGTTGAATTCCTCGCACAGCTCGTCGGCATAGCCCTTTTCGATCACGCCTTCGAGTTCAAGGCGCTTCGTGTAGAGCTCGCTCACCTTGGGATGCGCGCGGATCGCGTCATACATCAGCGGCTGGGTGAATTTCGGCTCGTCGCCCTCGTTGTGGCCGAAGCGGCGATAGCACCACATGTCGATCACGATGTCGCGGCCGAAGGTCTGGCGGTATTCGATCGCGAGCTTGCAGGCGAAGGTGACCGCTTCCGGATCGTCTCCGTTGACGTGCAGAATCGGTGCCTGAATGCCCTTGGCGACATCGCTGGGATAGGGGCTCGACCGGCCGAACTGCGGGCTGGTGGTGAAGCCGATCTGGTTGTTGATGACGAAATGCAGACAGCCGCCGGTGTTGTAACCGCGAACGCCCGAGAAGCCGAGGCATTCCCACACGATGCCCTGTCCGGCAAACGCGGCATCGCCGTGGAGAAGCACCGGCAGGACCTGCTCGTGCTGCTTCAGATCGTCACGAATAGCCTGCTGCGCGCGGGTCTTGCCGAGCACGACCGGGTTCACCGCTTCGAGATGGCTGGGGTTGGGCACCAGGCTCATATGCACGTCGATGCC
>CAYPGL010000276.1:0-2917 GCA_964410035.1 uncultured Qipengyuania sp.
CCATCGTGATGCACGAGGCGGAGTATGCACGGCCAGAGCATGTCCAGGAATGGGGACGCCTCGGCAGGTCCAACGGCTGTTTTGCGCTGGGCCCTGAGCAGTTCGACAATGTCCTGCTGAAATTGAGCGGCGGCCGCCTCCTGTTTGCCGACAGCATAGGTCTGGCCGCAGACGGTAGCCGTCTGACCCCGCCAATCCCGCAAACCGAGCTTCTGCGCAACGAATATGGCGGGACCTTCGAACGGACCAATCCGGGCGTTTACTGACAGGGGTGCGCCAGACAACTGTACTTCGCGAGCTTGGTGATTTGCTCTGACGCGCTGTTCTTCACGCCCTACTCTTCGGCATCGCCGGACTTGTCGGCATCATCCTGATCTTCGCCGGCCCCTACGCCGAGGGCTTTTCCGAAATTGTTAAGGCCGCTCTGGGAGGGATCTTGATGATCCTCACCATCGCGGGCCGGGTCGTCTTGATCGCCACCGCTGTCTTCGGCACGCCGGCCGCTTTGCTGTCCCGGCTGCACTGTCACTGTGGCGGGGCCTGACAGGGAAGCGCCAGCAACCTAACGCTCCGAAAATCAGCTGATCTGCATGTCGTCGATGATCTCGACTGCTTCCTCGTTCGTTTCGCGGGCACGGTCGGATACGCGCGGCGCGTCAAGCGCCTTGAGGACCGGTGCATCGCGGTCGTAGAGGTCCTTGAATGTCTTCATCTCGCCATTCACATCGGTCGCCATGGTGAAATAGGTGATATAGACCGGCCACTGCTTCTTCATCTCGTAGCGGGTGTATTCGCCGCTCGTGGTGATCTCCGACACTTCCTGCTGGATAGCTGGGATATCTTCACGGGTAGTGGCATTCCCCAGCATCGACATGGTCATCGCCAGTTCGCGTGCTCCCTGCACACGGATGCAACCGTGGCTCAGGGCGCGGTTGTCCTGGTTAAACAGGTGCCGGCTCGGTGTGTCGTGAAGGAAGATCGCATGCTCGTTCGGCATGTCGAGCTTCATTAGACCAAGCGAATTGTTCGGACCGGGCTGCTGGACCACTGTGACCCAGCCGTTGGCGCCCTTGGTCGCCTTGTACCCGGCACTGCGGGCCCAACTCGGATTGTTGAGGACCTTCGCGCCGAGACCCTCGCCCTTCACGATCGACTGCGGCACGGTCCACGTGGGGTTGTAAATCACCGCCTCTACCATTTCGGCGAGCTGCGGAGTCGCGGTGCGCCCTGGTTTGCCGACGACGGTGCGGTAGCTCTTGATGATCTTACCGTTGACCGTCAGGCGCAGCATGAATTCCGGCACGTTGGTGACGAGATACTGCTTGCCGAGGTCCTGCGGCAGCCAACGCCAGCGGTCCATGTTCGCACGGATCAGTTTGATGCGCGCCGGATCAGTCGCGGTGGCGAGTTCTTCGCGCATGGCCGCATAATCAGGATGGACCGGGTTGAGCGAAGCTAGCGTTCCTGTGATATCACCGCTCGCCAGTGCGTCTTCCAGCAGCTTCCAGGTCGGCATGCGGTCAGCGTCCGGATCGACGACGAACCACTGGCGGCGCGAATCCATCGGCGTACGACCGTCGCGCAAGTCCTCAACCATCCAGACGAATATTTCGCTGGCCAGCCGGTTGAGTGCCTCGCCTTCGCCTTCGGCAATGGCTGCCTGCAGCTCGGACGCGCGATAATCCGACGGGTTGAGGCCTTCCGCCTTCATGCCGGGAATGTAGGCCAGCAGATCTTCGGCCTGTGCAATCGCCCAAACGCCTTCAAGCGACGGCACTTCCTGAACCACTTCGCCGCTCTGCATGCGGATATCACCGAACGCCTCGTCAACCGACTGCCCTGCTTTCTGCTGGGCTGAGGGCGCAGTTTGCTGCGCACCGGTCTGCGGCAGGATGTTTTCGGGCGCGGCGTCTTGCGCGCCTGCCGACGTGGCAAGAATGGCCGCAGTAATCGCGGTGCCGGTAATGATCTTAAGATGCTTCATATGGGCCCACTTGAATTGCCGGGAACGAGTAAAATCCCGTTTGTTCGGCGCTATCTACTATAAACTTTCAAACACAATTGGCGATCCCGGCTTACCCACTGCTGAACCGGGTGACGCATGCGTCGGAGCGCCCTATGGCAGGGGCGATGAGCGCCAGCGACCCACCGATCAAGCCGATCATGGCTGCCCTGGCGGGAATCGCGCTCTATTCTGCGATGGATGCCGTGATGAAGAGCGCCAGCATCGCGGTCGGTGCCTATAGCGCCTATCTCCTGCGCTGCGCCATCGGCTTTGCGATCATCGCCCCAGTTTGGTGGTGGCGGGGCGGGAAGCTGCCAGTGCGTACGGTTTGGAGAGTTCATCTTATTCGCGGAGTGGTAGTCGCCTTCATGGGCTGGACGTTCTTCGCCTCGCTCGTACATCTTCCCCTAGCAGAGGCGATTGCGATCAGCTTCGTCGCGCCGCTGATCGCGCTCTATCTTTCCGCCATCGTCCTCGGCGAGCAAATAGAGCGGCGCGCGGTGATGGCAGCCCTGCTGGGACTTGGAGGCGTCATCGTCATCGTCGGCGACCGTCTCGGACGCCAGAACATGACCGACGATGCAGCCACAGGGCTTGCACTGATCGGCATTTCGGCAATTCTCTACGCCTGGAATCTTGTGCTTCAGCGACAGCAGGCGCTCGTTGCCGGACCCGCGGAGGTCAGCACGTTCCAGAACGGGGTCGTGACGCTGGTTTTGCTGGCTGGCGCGCCCTTCCTCCTCGAATGGCCCGATGCCCGCGCATGGCTGGAAATAGGCGCAGGAGCGCTGCTGGCGGTGGGAGCTGCGCTGTTCTTTGCCTGGGCCTATGCTCGCGCGCAGGCCCAACAGCTTGTCCCGATAGAATATACCGGCTTCCTCTGGGCCTCGCTCTTTGGCTGGCTCTATTTCG
>CAYPGL010000277.1:0-2907 GCA_964410035.1 uncultured Qipengyuania sp.
GTGCCACGGCCCGTACTTGCGCCCATTGGGCGTAGTGCGGTGCTCTTCCGTTTCCTTGTGTTCGCGTGTGTCCCAGCGCTTCACCGTCATGTCGATTCCGCCGCACACGGCAAGCCGGTTGTCGAGCACGGCTATCTTCTGGTGATGGCTGCACCCGGTCGGATGCGCGCTATCGAACTTGAAGTCGATCCGGCGATGGCGGGCCCAGCGCACGAGATCCCACCACATCGATCCGCGCACCACGAACTTGAAGATCCCGAAGCTCCATTTCAGGATGCGGACCTCAAGCGTGGGCCGGTTCCGAACCATCCAGCCGATGAAGCTGCCAAGGCGTGCGGGATATTCGTCGGTATAGCTGCGCTGCCACCAGCGCCGCCCTTCGGCCAGATGGATGCGCGTGTCGAAATCCCAGCCGATCAGGAAAATGCGGTGGCGCGCATTGAGCATCGCGGCCTGCATGGCGGCGAAATAATCCGCCGCGTCGATCAGCACCGCCGCGCGCTCTACCTTCGCGTAGCGCCATACGCTGGGCGACTCGCCGTCTTCCAGGCGGGATACCCGTTCCGGATCGGATGCTTCCTCGCACGGCTTTACTTCCCCCTCCTTACGCATGCCTATTCCTTGGCGTCCTCTTTCTTCTCCGGGGTAACTTCCGCTTCGGACTTCTCTTCCTTCTTACGCCGTTCGAACACCGAACGCATATGCTCCATGTCCTGTTCGGTCAGGTGCTTCGCGAAATCGGGGAAGTGGTCTTCCTCTTCTTCGTCGATGTGGTGACGATAATCGTGGTCGAACATCTTGAACTTCGTCAACCAGCCCCCTTCGGACATGTCGGTGGCGGCGAGATCGTTGAGCGCTTCTTCGATCTCGTGATGCTCGGCAACCGAGTGACGGGTTTCGTCCGTGGTCGGCGGCTTTCGCAACATGGTCGAATAGAGCGCCTGCTCTTCGGCCGCGGCGTGGCTTTTGAGTTCCTTCGTCAGCTCTTCGAATAGGGTCTTGCGGTCACCGCTGTCGCCGCTTGTTTCGAGCAGCTTGTCGAGCAACTCGCGATGCCGGTCGTGATCCTTCTTGAGGCGGTCGAAAATTTCGTGTGCATCAGCCATCGGTGCATAATCTCCTTTGCCATTCAGAACAGGCAGACACGCAGGGGGTTCCGCTGTGGCTTGAAGAGGGGGACAAGCTCGCGCATATCTCAAGCATGACGCATTCCGAAATCGCGCCGACACAGTCGCAGATGCAGCAGATGGCCGAGGCTGTCGTCGGTTCGTTGCCAGAGGAATTCCGTGCCCAGATGGGCGAGATCGTGATGCGGGTGGAAGATTTCGCGACGCCCGAACAACTCGCGGCGGTCGATCTCGAGAACAAGTGGGAATTGACGGGGCTATACGAAGGCGAGGCGTTGCCGGATCGTACGATCTGGCAGAGCCACCGGATGCCCGCGCGAATCTGGCTGTTTCGGAAGCCTCTCATTGCCGAGTGGCGCGAAACCGATGTGAGCATGAGCGATCTCGTGCGTCACGTGGTTATCCACGAGGCGGGCCATCTTTTCGGCTTCAGCGATGAAGACATGCACGTGTTGGAAGAACGCGCTGGTTAGCTTCAGGAACGCTCTGCCCCTCGCCCGGTCTGCTTGTTCGACGAGCTGAGGATAGACACTAGTCCCGGCCTCATCAAACACGTCCAGAAGGACCCGCGATCTGTAAACGCTGGTTGCGGGAGGTCACGCATGTTTCGCCTCCCACGATTTCGCATGTGACAGGTTCGGCAGTGCGCACCTATTCGACTCTCGCGACCGATATGTCATTCGTCGTCCCCTTCCCACCCGGCGGCAGCTTCTTTCCCATGCTGTTTCCGGCGGATATTATGGACTTTGTAACCGGACACGAGCGACCCGCAATGGGAACCGTCGCTGTTACAGAAGGAAACATGCTGACTGTTGTATATTGCTGTCACGCATATAGGGGACAGCGGGTCCGCCATGAGCGCGTTTCCTGCCGCGCGAAAAATTTCGTAGAGCGAGAACCATTAAAGGCCACCCCTCTTGCAAGGGATGGCCTTTAATGGCGCGCCAGGAAGGATTCGAACCTCCGGCCGCCTGATTCGTAGTCAGGTACTCTATCCAGCTGAGCTACTGGCGCGTCGGAGGCGGCACATAGGCAGGGGCTCCGTCTTTGGCAACACCTAATCCGGCATTTTTGCAAAGAGAGATTGAGCCAGCTGACGATCGAGCGGCGGCTTGGCGAGAGCCTCGATCTGCCGAGGTGTAAACCAGTCGACTGCTCCTCCTTCCATCGCCTGCGGCGCACCGTCGGCGAAGCAGCATGTGTAAAGAAGAATGACAATCGGGCATTCAGGGGCACGACCATTTTCCTGGGCGAATACCGCGGGCGTCAGGCGATCTGCCTCAAGGACCAGATCGAGCCCCTCGCGAATCTCGCGGATCAACGCATTCGCGGGTGTTTCGCCGTTTTCGACCTTCCCTCCAGGAAATTCCCAAAGCCCGCCGTGATGCTTGTGCTGCGGGCGTTTTTGCATCAGCCAGCGCCCCTCGCCATCGTCCAGAGCAAGCGCGACGACGGGTATCCATGTCGGATTATTTTTCAAAACCTTTCTGCCTCGCAACTTTTTCTTAAGACCTGCCGCACTACCCAATGGGTGTCAGCTACGAATTGACAATGGGGGCAAGTCAAGTGGTCCAATTTCTGAAAAGACTGGAACGCGACGAACGTGGCGCCACTGCTGTCGAGTACGGGCTGATCCTCGCGCTGATATTCTTGGCCTTGGTGGGAGCAGTCGAAGCCTTCGGACAAGAGACGATAGAAATGTGGAACAACATTTCTTCGGAAGTCCAAGCAGCGAGAGATTAATTTCCACTTGTTCTAGAATTGCACCGATTTGGTTACG
>CAYPGL010000278.1:0-2902 GCA_964410035.1 uncultured Qipengyuania sp.
ACACTCCGCTTCAATCGGTCCTTCATTCGGTCCAGGCTAGCTGCAAGCGCGCGCGCCGCGATCCCGGCGATGTCACGCTGGTTGCGGTCAGCAAGAGGCATCCGGTTTCCGCGATCGAGCCTCTGCTGCTCGAAGGTCACCGCCATTTCGGCGAGAACCGCGTGCAGGAGGCGCAGGAAAAATGGCCTGCGCTTCGCGAAGCGCATCCGGGTATCCGGTTACACCTTGTTGGACAATTGCAATCGAACAAGGCCGAAGATGCAGCGACGCTGTTCGACGTGATCCATTCGCTCGACCGGCCAAGCCTCGTGAAGGCCTTGGCCAAGGCCTTCGACAAGACCGGACGGCAGGTGCCTTGCTTCGTGCAGGTCGATGTCGGCGACGAACCGCAAAAGGGCGGCTGCCCGGTAAGTGAACTGTCCGATTTGCTGACATCGGCGCGCGACGCCGAAATCCCGCTTGCCGGCCTAATGTGCCTGCCGCCTGCCGATATCGAACCGGCACCCTTCTTCGCGCTGCTCGACAAACTGGCGCGGGATCATGGCCTCGAAGGTCGTAGCATGGGGATGAGCGGCGACTACGAAACCGCGATCATGCTCGGTGCCACGCACATCCGCGTGGGCACTGCCCTTTTCGGCGACAGACCCCACTGAGACGAAAAAAGGGGCGCCCGAAGCGCCCCTTCCTTTTCTTAGCAACGTAGTGCGGCTCAGAATTCGGCACGCACCGTCACACCGTAGGTCCGCGGCTCGGCCAGGAAGGCCGAATAGGTCTGCTGCGGCGCGACGAACGGGGTATTGAACGCAACCTGCGTGTAGTCCTCGTCGAAAGCGTTCTGCACCCAGCCTTCGACCGAGAACCGGTCCGCGATGTTGGTCAGACCGATGCGTCCGTTCACCACGATGAACCCATCCTGCTCCTTGCCATACAGCAGGTCGGAACCGGTGTTGTAATCGCCGGTCATGCGACCGTTGACGAAAAGCAGCCCCTTCATGCCGGAAGTTCCGATGTCGGGTGTCCAGGTGAACGAGCTGGTCGCAACCCATTCCGGCGCGTTGGAAAGATTGTCGCCGGGAAGCAGGCGGAGTGCCGGGTCAAGGGGGACGCCCGAATCGCTTCCGACGAGATTATCCTCATAGCTCGTGTCGGCGTAGGTGATGCCCATCGTCATATTCACGTTGCGCGAGGGGCTGAGGCTCGTCTCGAACTCGACGCCCTGCGAAATCACGCCGGGTCCGACACTGTCCGGATCGCAGCTGCCCGTCGTGGCACTTGCATCGCGGTCCAGCCCGCCAAGATCGTCGTCGCAGCCATTGATGTTCTGCACGAGGAAGACCGAACCATTGAAGGTGTTCAGCTGGAAATTGCTGAACTCCTGACGGAACGCGGTTAGCCCGAAGCCCCAGAGGCGCTCCGAGTACTTGAGTCCAATTTCGTAGGAGGTGACGGTTTCTTCTTCGAACTGGAGGCTCGATGGATCGATGTTCGCAACCGAGAAAGTGACCGGATTGCCGAGAGCCGAGCGATCAAGATTGAAACCACCCGCCTTGTAACCGCGTGAATAGGAACCGTAGAGCAGCAGATCGTCGATGGGCTTCCAGCTCAAGACAGCCGTGCCGGTGAATTCGTTTTCGTCACGTGTGTCGGCTATAGAAACGCCGTCCAGCTCTGAAGTCGAATTGCCCTGACAAGACAATGCTATCAGGCCGCCGGCAAGACCAGCGAGCGGTGTTGCCAAAAGGCCCGAGAGAAGTGCGCGGTTCTGGGGACAGATGACGTTGTCATTGCTGAATGTGGCGTCGAAGTCCTTAGTTTCGTTCGTGTAGCGAAGACCGAGGGTCAGATCGACCGAATCCGTAATATGGAAGATATTGTGTGTGAAAAACGCGAAATTTTCGCTCGTCTGGTTATATACATCTCCGGTGCCGCCGAGATCGTTGACGTTCGACAGATTGGTGATCCCCTGGAGGATGATTGGCGTTGCCGCTCCGAAAGCTGGTGTACCCGTCAGGGTGCCGTCAAGCGCGGCACGGTTTGCACCGAGACAATCCTGTGCGTCGGTATTCACCAAGCCCGGATTGATGGCGAGCGCTATCCGACAGCTTACGAAAGTCCCGTAGTCATTGCCGAACCGCAGGTTGTCACGAGTCTCAAGTTTTTCGTTCGCGTAATAGGCACCCACGAGCCAGTCGAACCGGTCGTCGAAGGCAGATCCCTGCAGCCGGAACTCCTGCGTAAACGTCTTGAATGCGCGGGCGCCGGCATCCGGCCCAGGGGCACGATAGAGAATATCCAATTGGGTGTAGTCGGTGTCGGAACCCTGCGTATTTGAATATTCGCGGTAGGCGGTGATCGAGGTCAGATTGGCGCCGCCGAGATTCCAGTTGAGCTCTCCGGAAACCCCATAGTCCTCCGTTTCCCCCTCATAGGAGCGGCCGGAGGTGATATAGATGTCCCGATCGAACGTCGATTGGGTCAGAGCGCGGGGATCTTGCCCAAGGCCGACGAGAATTGCTGCAATCGGATTGCCGCCGGGCGTGAAGTCGGTGAGTGCTGGAGATCCCGAAACAGGCCGGGTGAAAGAAT
This sequence comes from uncultured Qipengyuania sp., assembly GCA_964410035.1. GTDB lineage: Bacteria > Pseudomonadota > Alphaproteobacteria > Sphingomonadales > Sphingomonadaceae > Qipengyuania. Next base: position 2,587 of record CAYPGL010000278.1, read on the forward strand.
CGAGACCGGGAGACACCCGCGCGAGTGGCGCGAAGTCGGGCTGCACGAAGGTGGCCGCACAGCATGCTTCGTCCTTCTTCGAATAATCGCCTACTAGGCGGAAGCTGATGTCCTCACTCGGCTCGAACAAGGCCTGCGCGCGAACGAGATACCGGTCTCTATTGTTGATATCCGTATCGTTGATCACATCGTTGTAGAAGCCGTCGCGCTGGAAGAAGACCCCGTCGATGCGCGCAGCGACTGTTTCTCCGAGCGGAGCGTTGACGCCGCCTTCCACGCGGATGGCGTCGAAATTTCCGTATGTGAAATCGGCATA
>CAYPGL010000279.1:0-2898 GCA_964410035.1 uncultured Qipengyuania sp.
GATGTCGATATTGCGAATGATTCAGATGTCGATCCGGAAGAGACGCTCAAGCCCCGTCCGCCCGTGGTTACCATCATGGGCCATGTCGATCACGGCAAGACTTCGCTACTTGACGCGCTTCGCGGTGCCAATGTGGTGAAGGGCGAAGCCGGCGGCATCACGCAGCATATCGGCAGCTATCAGGTGCAGACGAAGGGCGGCGATGCTGTCACCTTCCTCGATACGCCGGGTCACGCCGCCTTTACCCAGATGCGCCAGCGCGGTGCCAACGTCACCGACATCGTGGTGCTGGTGGTGGCTGCCGACGACGGCATCATGCCGCAGACGATCGAGGCCATCAATCACACCAAGGCCGCGGGCGTCCCGATGATCGTGGCGATCAACAAGATGGACAAGCCGGAAGCGAACCCGGACAACATCCGCACTCGTCTGCTCGAACACGAAGTGATCGTGGAATCGATGTCCGGCGATGTGCAGGACGTGGAAATCTCCGCCAAGGAGAAGACCGGTCTGGACGATTTGCTCGAGAAGATCGCGCTGCAGGCCGAGCTGCTCGAACTGAAGGCGAACCCCGACCGCATGGCCGAGGCAACCGTCATCGAAGCGCAGCTCGACAAGGGCCGCGGCCCGGTCGCGACCGTGCTCGTCACCCGCGGTACACTGGAGCGTGGCAACACATTCGTGGTCGGCACCCAGAGTGGCCGTGTCCGCGCCATCGTCGACGACCAGGGGAAACAGATCAAGAAGGCCGGTCCTTCGATGCCTGTCGAGGTCCTCGGCCTTGGCGGCGTTCCGAGTGCCGGCGCTGTGCTGACCGTGGTCGAAAACGAACCGCGTGCCCGCGAGGTTGCGCAGTACCGACAGGAAAAGGCGACCGAAAAGCGTACTGCGCTTGCACCGACCAGCTTCGATACGATGTTCAACAACCTCGCCTCGAACGTGGTCGAGTTCCCCGTACTGGTGAAAGCCGACGTGCAGGGTTCGGTTGAGGCCATCACGACTGCGCTGCACAATCTGTCGAACGATCTCATCAAGGTCCGCGTGCTGCACGCAGGCGTGGGTGCGATCACCGAAAGCGACGTGCAGCTGGCAGCAGCCTCGAAGGCGCCGATCATCGGTTTCAACGTGCGTCCCAATGCCAAGGCGCGCGAACTGGTGAAGCGAGACGGCGTGGAGATGAAGTATTACGACGTCATCTACCACCTCACAGAGGAAATCGCCAAGGAGATGGCGGGCGAGCTTGGTCCGGAGCGGGTCGAACACGTCGTCGGCCGTGCCGCGGTCAAGGAAGTGTTCCGTTCGGGCAAGAAGGACAAGGCCGCCGGGCTGCTGGTCGAGGAAGGCGTCATCCGCAAGGGGCTGCACGCACGCCTCACCCGCGAAGACGTCATCGTCTCAGCCACGACCATCGCCTCGCTGCGCCGCTTCAAAGACGACGTGGACGAAGTCCGCGCCGGTCTGGAATGCGGTGTGGTCCTTGCCGACACTAACGACATCAAGGCTGGCGACCAGCTCGAAGTGTTCGAGGTCGAGGAGCGTGAACGGACGCTGTAAGAAAGGATCGTTGTGGCCCTGATCCGGTCGGCGGAGGTGGTTGAGTTGTATCGACCATTTGGCGAGTTCGATTCTCGCTCGTGGGTCCGGTGCGCATAATGGTGAGAAACTCTTCTACTCCCGAACAGCAATCGGTCCGCGTCCTCAAGGTTGGCGAGCGGGTGCGGCATATACTGTCCGAATTGCTCGCACGCGGGGAAGCGCACGACGATGTGCTGCGCGCATCGAACATCTCCGTGACCGAGGTGCGGATGAGCCCCGATCTCAGGAACGCCAAGGCCTATGTCAAACCCCTGCTGGGGCAGGACGAAGCGGCGGTGCTGAAGGCACTGCGCACCAATACGGCGTTCTTTCAGAAGGAAGTCGCCAAGCGGTTGGGCCTCAAGTTTGCGCCCAAACTTTCTTTCCAGCCCGATGAAAGCTTCGACGAGGCGGAACGGATCGAGAAGCTGCTCTCCGACCCCAAGGTCGCAAAAGACCTCGAGGACGAAGAGTAGGCTTTACTCGGCGCGGGCCGGTCCGGTCGGATCGACCGTGGTGGGTACTTCCATGAACACTTCGGCGCCTGGGCCGAGCGGAAGATCCAGCACGACCCACCCGATGGTCATCGCGAGCCCTGCCAGCAATAGGCCGACCGAATAGGGCAGCATTGTCGCGGCAAGGCTGCCGAGGCCGAAATCCTTCTGCCAGCGTTGGCAGAAGATCAGGATCAGCGGGAAATAGACCATCAGCGGTGTGATGATGTTCGTCGCCCCGTCGCCTACGCGATAGGCTGCCGTTGCCATTTCCGGCGAAATGCCCAGCAGCATCAGCATGGGCACGAGAACCGGAGCCAGCAGCGCCCACTTCGCACTCGCCGAACCGACGAAGATGTTGAGGAGGGCCGATACCAGAATGATCGCCGTCAGCAGCGCCCATGCGGGAAGCCCGCTGTTCCCGAGGAAGTCGGCTCCGTTCACTGCGAGGATCAGGCCGAGGTTCGACCAGGCGAACATCGCCACGAAATGCGCGGCGGCGAAGGCGAGTACCAGGTAATAGGCGAGATCCTCCATCGCCCCGGCCATCATCTTCACCAGGCCGCGGTGATCGTCGATCGTGCCGGCGGCCTTGCCATAGGCCCAGCCTGCGAGGAGGAAGAGCAGGAAGAAACCTGCAACAAGGCTCTGGTAGAAAGGCGTCAGCCGCGCTTCCGCCGAAGCAGTCTCATCGATCAGCGGCGTGCCCGGACCGAGCGTGAAGAACAGCCAGAGGCCGACGACGAACAGCACAGCGAGGCCAGCCCAACGCAGTCCCTTGCTCTCCGCAGCCGAAAGCGCGCGGTCCCCATCGGCGACTTCGCCCTGT
>CAYPGL010000280.1:0-2897 GCA_964410035.1 uncultured Qipengyuania sp.
CCATTTCGGCAACCTCGCTAGCAGGCCGATCCTGAACCGCGGCAATCACCAGCGCCACGATGCCCTTGGTGATGGCCGCATTGCTGTCGGCAAGGAAATGCAGCTTGCTCTCATCGCTGGTGGGATAGACCCAGACGCTGGCGGAACAGCCACGTACCAGCGTGGCGTCGGTCTTGAGCGCGCCCGGCATCTCGTCCAGTTCGCGGCCCAGTTCGATCAGCAGCCGGTATCGCTCGTCGCCTTCGAGAAACTCGTACTCTTCTTGGATATCGGAAAGATCTCGCATGGGCGGGGCGTCTAGCGGGTGCCGGCGCACTCGTCCATTGCGCTCAGCCGGTGATTCCGCCAGGCCGGGTGAGAGCGTAATAGATGACGTAGATCCAACTGATGAAACCGTGAAATATAGCCCATAGAATCGACTGGTTCTGGGTCCACGAAATCGCCACCGCGATCGCACTGCCGAGACCGATGCCGGCCTTTGCGGCTTCTCCGCTGCGGCTGCTCACAGGTCCACCCCGCTGGCGATCGCCTCGAGCTTCTTGATCCGCTCCTTCAGATCGGCAAGCTCGATCCTAGCCGCTCCGATCGACGAGCCTTCTTGCTGCCTGGGGCCGTGATGGCCTTCAAGCTCGCTACGCTTCAGGTCCAGCCAACCCTGCCATCCGCGCAGCATGGCGGCGGCGATAATGACCAGGCCGGTCAGGCTGGCGGCGGCGACTATCAGTGTCGGTTCGAACATTTCCCCATGTCCTCCTTGAACCAGTTTCCTCTTCCCCGCCTCACTCGGCCCGCTTGTCGCGCAGGGCTTCGATTTCGGCGGCGATCCTTTTGGTTTCCTGCGCGTCGAGCGAATTGCCGTCGGTGGCGATCCTCTCCAGCACCCTGATGCGTTCGCGCAGATCCTCGATTTCCTTGTTCGTCTCAGCGTCGGTTCCGCTGTCCGCCACGCTTTCGTTACCGCGTTCGTCGACGACGATGCCGCGGTCCGCGCGGTGGCGGGCCTTGCTCAGCTGGACCACGCCCCAAACGATGATGGCGATGATCGCGACAGTAGCCCACGCGCTCATGACGATGCTCCCGTCCGATCCTCGATCCGTTCGAGCTTGCGCAATTCGTCGATCTGCGTGGCCAGCGCATGATTGCTGTCCGTCGCGATCCGTTCGAGCACGCGGACGCGCTCTTCCATCTTGGAATAGTCGCCGTTGGAAAAGAGCGCCTGCTGCGCTTTCGCTTCCTCGGAACGCGCCTGGAGTTCCAGTTTGCGCTCCTTGTGTTCGGCCTCGCGTTTCTGAAAAAGGTACGCCATCGGCATGACGATCATGAGAGTTAGGAGGATGAACCCGAAGATGAGGATGAGATCGGCATCCATCAGTTTGCCTCCGTTCCATCGCGCAACCGGTCGATTTCGCTGGTCAGGTGATAGCCTCTGTCGGTCACGATACGCTCGACATTGCCGAGGCGGTCCTTGAGCGAGCCAAGCTCGGCGCGCAGTTCGGCGTTTTCCTGGGTCAGCAGTTTTACCCGTTCGACCGCCTGGTCGTTCTTCGGATAGACTGCCTTGCCCCAGCTGTTTTCGAGCGGGTAGCCATTTTTAACCCTGATCCAGGTATTGGCGACCCAAGCCAGAGACATCGCGACGACGCCGAGGATCACGGTGGTTTCGGTGATCAGTTCCATCAGGCTTTCTCCCCGTGCTTCACGTTGAACGGCACGCCGCTGTCGGGCTGGCGGTCCCGCAGAGCTTCGATTTCTTCGTGGAGCGAAGAGCCGCGGTCGGTGACGATCTTTTCAAGTACGATCATGCGGTCCTGCATGGCATCGAGCTTGTCGTGCAGCTGGCGGTTTTTCTGTCGCAGAGCCTGCGTTTCGGCCGTGTCGGATCGCTCCGTCTTGCCGCCGAACTCGTCTTCCAGCGGATAGCCGTTCTTCGCGCGGATCCAATTGTTGATTACCCATGCACTATAGCTGAGACCGATGAGTACGATGACGAAAGTCGCGTCGCCGAAATCCATTATGCCCTCTCCCCCTTTTTCATTTCGAGCGGCGCGCCCGCTCCCTGATCGTCCACGCGGCGGTGGTCGCGCAAAGCTTCGATCTGGGTGGCGACATCGTACCCCTTGTCGGTCACGATCCGCTCAAGCACGCGCACCCGATCTTCGAGATCATGCACACGGCTGGCATATTGGGCGGCCTTTTCGGCGGTCGCCTGTGCGGTGGTTTGGATGTTCATCTCAGCCAGCTTCTGCTGGTGCTTGGTCCAGATCGCCACGATCGGGATCATCAGTGCGATGATCGGTATCAGGATGCCCAGGTCTTCCATTGTTCTCCTCCCCCTTCTCGTGTGCTTACCGCAGCCGTTCGATTTCGGCGTTCAGGCGCGGATTGCTGCTGACGTAGAAGGTTTCGACCTCGGCTAGGCGGCGATCGACGTCCTTCATTTTGGCGCGAATTTCGCGGGCTGTGCGTTTCGGGCTCTGGCGGACGCGCTGCCAGTACCGCTGCTCGTCCGGTTCAGAATAGAGGTGCGCGGGCTTCTTGTTCAGCAAGATGCCGGCCAGGAAGTAGAACGGAATGGTCGATCCGCCGGTAATGAAGGTCAGGCCGAGGAAGCCGAGGCGAACCCAAAATGCATCGACGCCCGTATAATCCGCGATGCCGGAGCAAACGCCCATCAGCTTCGCATTAGCCTTGTCGCGATAGAGGGTGGTGCGGGGGCTGTTCACTTGGTTGCTCCTTTTTTCTCGGCCATCAGCTGTTCGAGTTCGCGCAGCTGCTGGTTGTCTTGCTCGCTGTCATGAACGAGGCGGGCGGGGCGGAAGTCAGGGTTGTCGGAAGCGACGAGCCGCTCGACCGTATCCATCCGTTCGTCGAGCCGCTTGGCAAGCTGGTAGAGCTCC
>CAYPGL010000281.1:0-2896 GCA_964410035.1 uncultured Qipengyuania sp.
AGCTGGCAGGTCGATCCGTTCGCCGGCGAGGTCGAGGACGGTGTGCTCTACGGGCGCGGCGCAGTCGACATGAAGGGCGCGATCGCCTGCATGGTCGACGCGGTGCAAAATGTCCCGACTGAGGAGGGCACGATCAGCTTCATCATCACCGGGGACGAGGAAGGCCCCGCGCTCCACGGCACCCGCGCGCTGATCGACTTCATGCGCGAAGCAGGCCACCAGCCCGATCTATGCCTCGTCGGCGAGCCTACCAGCGTGAACCGGCTCGGGGACATGATGAAGATTGGCCGCCGCGGTTCGCTCAATATCTGGCTCACGGTTGAAGGAACCCAAGGCCACGTTGCCTACCCGCACCTTGCCGACAATCCGATCCCCAAGCTGGTTGCCATGCTGGCCGAGCTCGACGCGCTGGTCCTCGACCAGGGCAATGACTGGTTCCAGGCCTCGAACCTCGAAATCACCGATCTCGAAGTCGGCAATCCGGCACACAACGTCATTCCCGAAGCTGCCAAGGCACGGATCTCGATCCGTTTCAACGACGAACATTCGGGTACTTCGCTTTCCGAAAAGGTCGCCGCGATTGCCGAAAAGCACGGCGGTAGCGCGCTTCCGATCATTTCGGGCGAACCTTTCCTCACTCCGCCGGGCGAATTCAGCGACATCATCGCGCGTGCGGTCAAGGCGGAAACAGGCGTCGATCCCGAACCCTCCACGACAGGAGGTACCTCCGATGCTCGCTTCCTGCGTGCGGTGTGCCCGGTGATCGAATTCGGCCTCGTCAACGCCACCATGCACAAGCGCGACGAAGCTGTAGCCATCGAAGACCTTTCCACGCTAAGCCGCATCTACGCGCGCATAGCCAAGGACGCGCTGGCATAACTTATCGGGACGTGAGGGAATACGCATGCTGAGGGTCTGGTTCGAAATTCCGCTGTGGCAGCGCGTCCTGACTGCGCTCATACTGGGGGTGCTCACCGGTTATGCCTGGGGACCAGATGCGGAAAGCATCAAGTGGATCGGCGATTTCTTCATCAAGTCGATCAAGATGCTGGTCGTCCCACTGATCTTCTTCAGCCTCGTTTCCGGCGTCGCCGCCATCGGCGATTTGCGCAAGCTCGGCGCAGTCGGCGGGCGGGCGATGCTGCTATTCATCGTGACCGGTCAGATCGCGGTCTGGCTGGGCCTCGCACTCGGCACCTTCGTCGCACCCGGTAGCGGGGTCGATACCAGCGCGATCGAGCGCGGTGAGACCCCCGTACCCAACGAGACCACGGCGGTGGACATGATCCTGTCGATCGTGCCCGAAAGCCCGGTACAGGTGATGGCCGATGTTGCGGTCCTGCCGCTCATCGTCTTTTCCATGCTGATCGGCATCGGCATATTGATGGCCAAGGAAGACGGTCTGCCGGTGCAGAAGGTCTTCGATAGTGGCGCGGTGATCATGCAAAAAGTCACCATGGTCGTCATGGAACTGACGCCCTTCGGCGTCTTCGCGCTCATGGCCTGGGTTGCTGGAACGCTCGGCCTCGACGCGCTGCTTGCGCTCTCGAAACTGGTGGTTTTGAATTATGTCGGCTGCTTGCTGATCATCTTCGTGATGTATTCGGCGATGATCAAGTTCCTCGCCAAGCTTCCGGTGCGCGATTTCTTCCGGGGCATCGTCGACGCGATGGCGGTGAGCTATTCCACCGCAAGCTCCAATGCGACGCTACCCGTCACTTTGCGCTGCGCGGAGCGAAATCTCGGTGTCTCGAACTCTGTGGCAAGTTTCGTGATCAGCCTCGGCGCGACGATCAACATGAACGGTACGGCGATGTATCTCGGCCTCGCTACTCTGTTCGGCGCACAGATCTTTGGCGTGGACCTGAGCTGGGGCGATTACTTCCTCATCTCGATCCTCGCAACGCTGGGCGCGGTTGGTGCGGCCGGCATTCCGGGCGCGGGCCTCATCATGATGGCGCTGGTGTTCGGCGCGGTCGGCGTGCCGCTGGAGACGATCGCGTTTGTCGCCGGCGTGGACCGGATCATGGACATGATGCGCACCACGACGAACGTCAGCGGCGATGCTGCCGTGGCGACGACGGTGGCAGTGATGACGGGCGAGATCGACCGGGGCGAAATGGTCTCGGCGGACGATGTGTAACGGTTAGCGGACCCGCTCGAACACGAGTACACTGGCCCCGTCAACACGGACACGTCACCATCCGCGTTCATCTTCGCGGGCGGTTCTGAAAAAAGTACTGACTCCGCTTGCTCGACCAGACGCGGATTGGCATCGAAACGTGGATGGCAACCCGCTGCGGTTATATTTGCGTTTCCGACCTCAATTTCCAGACCGTCCACCTTGTAGTCGGTCTGGAAAGTGTTGCATTCGACCGCCCCTCCATCTGACCGTCAGACCGAAAATCGAGCGAGATAGCATTGGCGATCGCCTGTCGATCTGTCTGGGTAAGTTGCCATTGACTCAGAAAGATACGTGATCGATCGGCCGTTTCGCTTCCCGAAGCGGCGTTACGCATCCTGCCAGGATCATCGCACATGCCAGAGCGGCTGCCCTAAGAAAGTTCATGTCCGCCAAAACTCCAGTGGCGGTTTTTCGATCAAACGCGATCGTTATCTCCCCTTCCGCTTCTCCAGTACCTTATTCCGGTAGCTGCACAGATCGACCACCTTGCAGCGCCAACATTCGGGCGTACGCGCCTTGCAGGTGTAGCGGCCGTGCAGGATTAGCCAATGATGAGCGCCGAGGCGGAAGGGCTGTGGCACACGTTTTTCGAGTTTCACCTCTACTTGCTCGGGGGTTTTGCCCTTGGCGAGGCCAGTGCGGTTGCCGACGCGCAGGATATGCGTGTCGACCGCGAAGGTCTCCTGCCCGAACCAGCAATTGAGCACGACA
>CAYPGL010000282.1:0-2886 GCA_964410035.1 uncultured Qipengyuania sp.
ACCAGCTTGGCGATCATCGGGTCGTAGAACATCGACACCTCGCCGCCTTCGAAAACGCCGTCATCGACGCGGATACCGCCAACGCCGCGGCGCCCGTTCGCCTCGCCGTCGTCGGCCCATGGTTCGACCGGCGGCTGGTAGTGCACCAAACGCCCCGTCGAGGGCAGAAAACCGCGATACGGGTCTTCGGCATAGACACGGTTTTCGATCGCCCAGCCGTCGATGGTCACGTCGTCCTGCGTCATGGCGAGCTGTTCGCCCGCCGCCACGCGGATCATCTGCTCGACCAGATCGACGCCGGTGATCGCCTCGGTGACGGGATGTTCCACCTGCAGGCGGGTGTTCATTTCGAGGAAGTAGAAGCTCTCGCCGGTGGGGTCAGCGCCCGAGACAATCAGTTCGACCGTCCCTGCGCTGTGGTAATCGACTGCCTTGGAGAGCGCCACGCACTGCTCGCCCATCGCCTTGCGCATCTTCGGCGTGACGAACGGCGAAGGCGCCTCTTCAACTACCTTCTGGTGCCGGCGCTGGATGCTGCATTCACGCTCGTTGAGGTAGATCACGTTGCCGTGCTTGTCCCCAAGGATCTGGATCTCGATATGGCGCGGGTTCTCGATGAATTTCTCGATGAAGACACGGTCGTCGCCGAAAGAGTTGAGCCCTTCGCGCTTGGTAGCCTCGAAGCCTTCGCGCACGTCCTTCTCACTCCACGCGAGCCGCATGCCCTTGCCGCCGCCGCCAGCACTGGCCTTCATCATCACCGGATAGCCGATATCATTGCTGATCTCGACCGCATGGTCGGTATCGCGGATTTCGCCGACAAAGCCGGGGACGACATTGACGCCCGCCTCAAGGGCCAGCTTCTTGCTCTCGATCTTGTCGCCCATCGCGGCGATGGCATTGGCGGGCGGGCCAATGAAAGCGATGTTCTCTTTGGCCAGCGCTTCAACGAAGCTCGCGCGTTCGGACAGGAAGCCGTAGCCCGGGTGCACTGCCTCGGCACCGGTCTGCTTGCAGGCCGCGATGATCTTGTCGGCAACCAGATAGCTCTCGGCTGCGGCGGCAGGGCCGATATGCACCGCTTCGTCTGCCATCTTCACGAAGGGAGCGCGAGCATCGGCATCGGAATAGACCGCGACGGTCTGGATACCCATGCGGCGTGCCGTCTTGATAACGCGGCAGGCAATTTCACCGCGGTTGGCAATCAGGATCTTGGAAAACAAACGGGCCTCCGGAGGCGATCAAAAAGCGTGTTTCAACGCCCATGCCGCAGTGGAGGCCCAGTATCAAGTTATGCTGGCAGCATCATTCGCCCACGTCGATATGGCCGATGTGACGTTGCTCCTCCTGAATGGAATCGTTAAATTCCGCCCACAGTGCTTTGGCCTTGTCCTCGCCGCCGACCTGCTTCACGAATTCGGCCTCCCACTCCTTGTCGTAGGGATTTTCCTTCCAGGCCATCGCCGCCGGTCCGTCCTTCATCTTGAAAGCGACGATCGAATGCCACTCCCCCGTCTGCATGTGGAAATCCATCACATCGTTGCGACCCAGTGCCTCGTCGACCTTTTCGTACATCTCGATGATCTCGTGCGCGCGTTCGCCCTTGCCGGATTTCCACTTTATCATGCTGATATTGTACCAGTCGACCTCGCGCATTTCCTGCGCGCTAGCAGCGGTCGGTGCAGATGCGGCGGCCATCCCCATGCCAAGTGCGGCAACGGTCAAAAGTAGCTTCTTCATGCAGTCTTCTCCCCTGTATTCAGGAATGCGACCCTAAGAAGCGATCCGATTTTGATGATGCTGATGTACCCCCAGCGCCGCGCATGGGAGGCCTGTTTGGAACGCGTGTCAAGTATTCTGGAATCGCGTTCCAGTTCAGATATTTGCCGAATACCGAATCAGCGCGTGCGCATAGAAATCCGCGCCGCGGCGGTCGCCTTCACCCTCCACCAGATGGGTCATGGCCCCGGCGAGTCGCGCGATATTTTCCTTCGACAGGTGTCCCAGCGGCGAGACATAGATGCCGATGGTGAAGAGGATCGCACCCGTATCAGGCAGGCGGCGCAGGGTCTGGCGTTCGGAACGGACGAACAGAGTTTCGCCCGCGTTTTCGGTCGTGACGTGGGCGAAGGCCTGTGCGGGCGGCTCGGCTACCCAGCGGCGCTCGCCGGTGGCGGCGATGAACCAGTTGCAGCGGCCGTAGATCGCACCGGGCTTGAGCTTAGCCATGAAATTGTCGACCCCGCTGCCGAGCTGTTCCTCATAACCCTGTATCGACGCATGCAGCGCGCGGAGCGGCAGGCCCAGTTTCGCTGCGGGCTCCCAATCGGAGGGCCAAGCAACCGCCGCGCCGATTAGGCGGTATTGCTCGTCGCCCTGTCGAAGGGCGAGGAGGCACATATCCTCGTGATGCGCCGCCGCCGCTTCGGGCAGGCCTCCGGAGAGGCCGAGCATGACAGCCAGCTCCGCTCCCGGTGCCTCGACGTCGGGGGAAAGCTGGATACCCTCGTGATAAGCCGCAAACCCCTCAGCGCGCGCGGCAATGTCGGGGTCGGGTTGAAGCCAATCGTTCTCGTCCAGCTTGGTGAGCCCCATCTTGAGCACGCCACCACCCCGGGCCTTGGGGAGCAGTTCGTCGACGGAGAAGCCGAGCACTATTTCCCCATTCCGTTCGTGCTGAGCTTGTCGAAGCACCTTCCCTCTACGCGACCAACGTGCCGCTTGAACAAAGTACGGCCCATCGACAGGCTCAGGGCGAACAAATAGAGACGATCGTTCACTCCGCCGGTTCCGCTACCTTGCACGCTCGCATCGGCTCTTCCTGCGCAAGCGCGGTCAGCCCAAGTTTCGCAAACAGCGCCGCGTCGTTATCGTCGCCCGCATTGG
>CAYPGL010000283.1:0-2880 GCA_964410035.1 uncultured Qipengyuania sp.
CGCAGCAAGCCTATCTCTCTGGTCTAAAGGCCGGGGACGGCTGGCGTTACATGGATGGCGGACTACGCTGGCGCTATGTCGGATATGCCGGGGAGGCGGAGCGTCCGACGGTCTCTGACACGGTGACCGTGCATTATGCGGGCACCTTCATCGATGGCGAAACCTTCGATTCAAGTTTCGAGCGCGGGGAGCCCGCCACCTTCCCGCTGGGCCGACTGGTAAAGGCATGGCAAATGGCGATACCGCAAATGGGCGTGGGCGATACGATCGAGATCGCCGCGCCTGCCGACCTTGCGTATGGCCCCCAAGGCAAGGGGCCGATTCCGGGCGGCGCCACGCTGCTCTTCAAAGTGAAGCTTCTGGCAATCGAGCCGCCAGAGTAGAGCTTGCCTGAAAGCGGAAGCGTGATAGCCTGACCCGATGGGAGGGCTTTCATGGAACCGCTTACCTCGCTGCTCGCCGCCTCGATAGCGTTTGTCGGAACGCATTTCGCTCTGTCCCATCCGCTTCGCGCGGCGCTGGTTAAGGCGCTCGGAGCTGCTGGGTTCAGCCTGCTCTACAGCGTCGTGGCCGCGGCCTGCATGGTCTGGATGTATTTCTCCTTTGTCGCCGCTCCTGCCGGAGGCCTGGGAGGTACGGGCGAGATAGGCTGGGCCATTTCCACGGCGCTGACGCTGCCCGCGCTGGTCCTGTTCCTGGGTTCGCTGAAAGGCAATCCCGCGCTGCCGGCTCCCGGCGCTGATAAGCTGGCACAGCGCGATCCCACTGGCGTTTTCGCGGTGACCCGCCATCCGATGATGTGGGGCTTCGCGCTCTGGGCGATATCGCACATCGTGCTCTGGTGGAGCTGGCGCACCAATATAGTCGCTTCTGCCATACTCCTCCTCGCGCTGGTCGGCGCGCGCATGCAGGACCGCAAGAAGGCGGCCCTGATGGGCTCGGCATGGGAAGGCTGGGAGGCGAAGACCGGTTACTGGCCCAGATGGTCGAATCTGACGGGGGCGGGCCCGATATTGTGGCTCGCGGCGATTGCCGTCTGGCTCGGCATCACTTGGTGGCATATCGGTGCAGGCGGCATTCCAGCCGGTATCTGGCGCTGGATAGGCTAGGTCAGCTACCCCTGAAGTTGGGCGCGCGCTTTTCGAGCAAAGCATCGACGCCTTCCATATGATCCTGCGTGGAGTGCATCAGCGCCTGCGCATTGGCTGCCATCTCCAGCGCGGCATCATAGCTCACCGAGCGGCCTTGCCGCATGAGGTTCTTGGCCTGCCTTAGTGCATGCGGCGGCATCGCTGCCACCTTGGCAGCGAGGGCCCAGACTTCGTCCATCAACTCGTCCTGCTCAACGACGCGGCTGACCAGTCCCCAGTGTAGCGCAGTTCGCGCATCGATCACGTCCCCCGTATAGAATAGCTCCGCGGCGCGCGCTTCGCCGATAATGCGTGGCAGGATCCAGGTACCGCCGTCACCTGGGATGATACCAAGCTTGAGGAAGGTTACCCCGAACTTCGCCCTTTCACCCGCGATCCGCATGTCTGCAAGGCAGGCAAGATCGCATCCCAGCCCGATCGCCGGCCCATTCACTGCCGCAATCAGAGGCACCCTCAGGGAATAGAGCCCACGCAGGATCTTGTGGATGTTGTTGCGGTACCGATCGGCAATCTCGGGAGCGGTACCGCCGAAATTGCCGGTTTTGTCCCGCATCGCCTTGATGTCGCCTCCAGCCGAGAACGCGCGCCCCGCACCGGTCAGGATGACGCAGCGCACGTCTATCTCCGCATTGATAGCCTCGCAGGCTGCGGCAAAGGCATCGCCATCGCCCGCCGTGCCAAGCGGGTTCATCGTGTCCGGGCGGTTTAACGTGAGAGTAGTGACGTGATCGGCGTGGTCGACGGTAAGCAGGGTCATGGGCGAAATGTCCTTTCGACCGCCTCCATGCCACTGCCCATACGTTACGTCACCCCAGCCCCCAGAGCGAGATTCAGACTGGCTTCGAGCGCTTCGCAAGAGGAAGTATCATCTCAAATCAAGTCCTGAGTGACGGTTGGGTTGGGCTCATGTCGAGCGAGCGCCCGAAATTGCGAATCGTCGCGGGCCAATCCCCCGGCCCATCGGGAAAGTTGATTTCATGGAAGCCCCGCTGCTCTGCCCAGCCCCTAGGCTAATCCATGTCGATGTCGCCATCATCAAGGCAAGAAATTGCTGTTTGGTCAGATTGGGACGACTGTCTGCAACGCGTCGTTGCGACTTTCGAATACTCTAGTAGCCGTAAATGATCGCGACGAGGAGGCAGACGGCAACCCAGAGTGCGACAGCCAGACCTTCAGGTAGGCCGATGAGCTCCCCTATAGCGAGCTACATTCAAGCCCGCGCCTCTTCCACGCCTGCGCTGTTGTGACGCAACGCATTCAGCACCGTGTCGACGATATGCGGGGCGTTCAGACCAGCCTCGTCATATTGCCTGTCCGGATCGTCATGGTCTTGGAAGACGTCGGGCAGGCGCATGGTGCGCACCTTGAGTCCGGTGTCGGTCAGTCCCTCGTCCGAAGCGAACGTCAGTACATGCGCGCCGAGGCCGCCGATGGCGCCTTCCTCGATCGTCACAACGACTTCGTGGCTGCGCATGAGCTTGTCGATCAGGTCGGTGTCAAGCGGCTTGGCGAAGCGCATATCGGCGACCGTAGTGGAAAGGCCCTTGGCTTCGAGCTGGTCGGCAGCCTTCTTTGCTTCTTCCAGACGCGCACCGAGCGACAGGATCGCGACCTTGGTGCCTTCACGAACGATGCGGCCCTTGCCGATCTCAAGCTTTTCCAGCTTCTCAGGTATTTCAACGCCCGTGCCGCTGCCGCGCGGGTAGCGAAAGGCGATGGGGCCGTCGTC
>CAYPGL010000284.1:0-2872 GCA_964410035.1 uncultured Qipengyuania sp.
TCAGCAGGGCGCCGGTGAGGGACTGCTTGTCACCAGCGATAATGTCACCCTGCGCGATTTCGCGATGGAAAACCCCAAGGGCGACGGGGTCAAATCCAAGGGCGCGGACAACATCGTGTACCACCGCGTGCGCGTAACCTGGACCCGCGGGCCGCACCCGGAGAATGGAGCCTACGGCATCTATCCGGTGGAAAGTACCGGAGTCTTGATCGACGGCGTGAAGGTCACAGGTGCCAGCGATGCGGGCATCTATGTTGGCCAGTCGAACGGGATCACCGTGCGCAATTCGATTGCCGAGGCCAATGTCGCCGGGATCGAAATCGAAAACAGCCGCAACGCATTGGTCGAACATAACGTTGCGACGCGGAACACGGGCGGCATTCTGGTGTTCGACCTGCCCAACCTGCCTGTGATGGGAGGCGGCAATGTGGTGGTGGCCAACAATCTGGTGGTCGCGAACGATACGCCCAATTTCGCGCCGCCCGGCAACATCGTGGCGGGTGTGCGGCGTGGGACGGGCATCATGGTGATGGCCAATGAAAGCGTGCTTATCGAGAACAATATCCTGTCCGGCAATCCGACTGCCCCGATCATGGTCATCGCCTATCCGCAGCCATTCGAGGACGAGAATTACGATCCCGTTCCGCGCAACGTCGTGGTGGGAAGCAATCAGATCGCCCAAGGCGGTTACGATCCGCAGATCGATGGAGCCGAGGCGCTACTAGCAGCTTTCGGCGGAGAACTGCCCCCGCTGATGTGGGATGGATTGGGAGAAGCAGGAGTGACGCTGAAAGTCGCGTCGGGCATTTCCGGATGGACCCTCAACCTTACCGAGCAGGGCAAGGGAATGGGCGGTGCCTCACCTGCGCCGCTTCAGGCTCCGCCGCCCAGCCAGCGCTTTCCGACCGAAGGCATCGGAGCGCCAGCCGAGCTGGAGGCGCGGCTGGAAGGATGAGATCCGGCTCTGCCTTGCTTGCTTTCGCATGCCTTGCGCTGGCCGGATCGGTCGCAGTGCGGGCCGAGGTCTGCGCCGAGCTGGGAGCCGGACCAAGTTCGGTCAGTGACAGTGCGGTAACACGAGGCCTGCCGCGCCTTCTATCCGACTTCGGCTTCTTCGAGGACGCAAGCACGCAGCTACCCGCAGCTGGCGTGATCCCGTATCGCCTGAACACGCCGCTTTATTCCGACGGGGCGGAAAAGCTGCGCTTCGTCTATGTGCCGGAAGGGCAAAAGGTCGGCGCGTCAGGGGAGGGGTTGCTCGAATTCCCTGTCGGCTCCGCGCTCATCAAGACATTCGGCTTCGAGGAGAATGGCAAGCGCCGCCTTATCGAAACCCGGGTGCTCCTCCACCGCGCCGAAGGCTGGCTCGCGCTCCCCTATCTCTGGGACGAAGAGCAGACCGATGCGAAGCTGGCGATGGCCGGTGCGCGGGTTCAGGCGATTACGCCCGCGGGAGAGACGATAAGCTACCGGGTGCCGAACAAGAATCAGTGCAAGGAATGCCACGGCCTGAATGGTGAGGTCGTTCCCATCGGCCCGAAAGCGCGCAATCTTCCTGCTGATTGGCTGGAGGCCACGCTGGGGGTAGTTCTAGCAGGCGCAGATCGGTTTCCCCTCTGGGAAAAGCCCGGCTCTGCAAGCGTAGATGCGGCAGCGCGCGCCTATCTAGACGTGAATTGCGCACATTGCCACCGGCCCGGTGCGACCGCGTCGAACAGCGGGCTGGACCTGCGCTGGGAACAGGACGATCCACATGCTATCGGCATCATGAAGCGTCCCGTCGCCGCAGGGCGAGGAGCGGGCAAGCATCTTTACGATATCGTGCCTGGCAAGCCAGACGACTCCATCTTGCTACACCGGATGTTGAGCGACGATCCCGGTGTCGCCATGCCCGAACTGGGCAAGTCGACGGTTGACGATGAAGGCACCGAGATCGTGCGCCGGTGGATCGAGGACATGGCCCCGTGAAATGGGTTTGGCGCGGAATGCTGGCCTTGGCGGCGATCCTCGTGATCGCCTTCCTCGTATTCCGGGTCCCGGATACCGAACCGGCGGAAATGCGCGCCAAATATGCGGGTAGTCCATCCCAGTTCCTGACATTCGAGGATGGCCGCGAGGTCCATATTCGAGACGAAGGGCCCCGCGATGCGCCGGTGATCGTGCTGCTCCATGGTTCCAATGCCGATCTCCACACCTGGCAGCCGTGGACCGAACGGCTGAAAGAAGATTACCGCGTCATTCGCTTCGATCAACGCGGTCACGGACTTACCGGCGCGGCACCCGACGATGACTATTCCGCTCAGGGTTTCGGAACGGACATCGATGCGGTCACGGAGAAACTGGGCATTGAGACCTTCATCCTTGCCGGCAATTCGATGGGCGGCTGGATCGCAATGGCTTATGCGCTCGAGAAACCGTGGCGGCTGGATGCGCTCGTGCTGGTTGATGCAGCGGGTGCTCCAGTGACCCGCGAAGGCGGCGGAAATATTGCGTTCAAATTGGCCGGAATGCCTGTAATCGGCAACATCATGAGCCAGCTCCTGCCGCGTTCGCTGGTCGAAAAGAGCCTGTCACAAAGCGTTTCGAACCAGGATGTGGTGACGGATAAGGCCGTCGACCGATACTGGGAACTCGCTCGCTATCCGGGCAACCGCGACGCCACCCGGAAGCGCTTCGGATCTGCGCGCAGCACCTTTACCCCTGACGAGATCGAGCGATTGCAGATTCCCACGCTATTGATGTGGGGAAGGGAAGATCCGCTGATCCCCTATAAAGCAGGGGAATGGTACGCCGAGCACCTGCCGCGGGCGACGCTCGTTTCCTACGAGGGCATCGGACATCTTCCGATGGAAGAGGATGCGGAGCGGAGTGC
>CAYPGL010000285.1:0-2868 GCA_964410035.1 uncultured Qipengyuania sp.
CGTCGATCCGCGCCATCTGGTCGTCGTCGAGCTCGAAGCGCACCGCCTCGAAATTGGCGGCGATGTGGTTGCGACTGCTGGCCTTGGGGATCACCGCGAGGCCGTGCTGGATATGCCAGCGGATGATCACCGCGGCGGCGTTCTGGCCGGTCTCCTCGGCGATCGCCTTGATCGTCTCGTTGTCGAGCCCGTTGCCCTGGCCGAGCGGCGACCAGCTTTGCGTCACGATCCCCATCTCGTCGTGCAGCTTGCGCAAGTCGCGCTGCTGGAACGAGGGGTGCAGCTCGATCTGGTTGAGCGCGGGCACTTCGCCGGTCTCGTCGACCAGCCGCTTCAGATGATCGGGCTGGAAGTTCGACACGCCGATGCTGCGCGCGGTCCCGGCCTCGCGCATCTCGATCATCGCCTTCCACGTCTCGACATACTTGTCGTTGTCGGCGCACGGCCAGTGGATCAGCACGAGGTCGACCACCGGGCGATCGAGCCGCGCGAGGCACTTGGCGAACGCGGCCTTGGCGCGCTCGTAGCCCTGGCTCTCGTTCCAGATCTTGGTCGTCAGCCAGATGTCGCGATGGCTCCCCAGCCCCTCGCCGACGCCTTCTTCATTGCCGTACATCTCGGCGGTATCGACCAGCTTGTACCCCACGTCGAGCGCGGTCGAGACCGCCTCGGCCGCATCGTCGTTGTCGATCTGGTAGGTCCCGAAGCCCAGCTGCGGGATGTTGCGGCCGTCGTTGAGCGAGAGGGTGGGGGTCTGGGTCATGTATTGCTCCTTTTGTGGGGCAACGCATGGGCGCGGCGGGGTTTCCTACTTCGCGGGTGAAGCATAGGTTCGCAGGCTTGAAGCAGGTGCGATCGATTGCCGGGAGAATGGAGGGCACGTCGCGCGTGCATGTTCATCGGATCACAATGGCGGTGCAGCGGAGAATTGGCCGAAGGTTACACTTGCGAAGCGGAGGCGTGGGGCAAGATACTGGAATAGCACTATTTTCCGGCGGGCATGAGTTTTTCAAAACCCCCACTTCGGCGGTCCATGCACCCCTCCATGCTTGCCCGCTGCGCCCCGTCTGCTAGGGCGCGTCCGCAACTACCGACAGGACTGGAATAGATGGCAAACGTCACCGTGATCGGCGCGCAATGGGGCGACGAGGGCAAAGGCAAGATCGTCGACTGGCTCGCGAGCCGCGCCGATGCGGTCGTGCGCTTCCAGGGCGGGCACAATGCCGGCCACACGCTCGTCGTCGGCGACACCACCTACAAGCTTTCGCTGCTGCCGTCGGGCATCGTCACCGGGACGCTCTCGATCATCGGCAACGGCGTGGTGCTCGATCCGTGGCACCTCAAGTCCGAGATCGAGAAGCTCGAGGGGCAGGGGGTGACGATCACCGCCGACAACTTCGCCATCGCCGACAATTGCCCGCTGATCCTGCCGATCCACCGCGATCTCGACGGGATGCGCGAAACCGCCGCGGGCGCCGGCAAGATCGGCACAACCGGGCGCGGAATCGGCCCGGCCTACGAAGACAAGGTCGGCCGCCGCGCGATCCGCGTGTGCGACCTCGCCCATCTCGACGACCTCACGCCGCAACTGGATCGCCTGTGCGCGCATCACGACGCGTTGCGCGCCGGGTTCGACGAGCCGCCGGTCGATCGCGAACGCCTGCTCGGCGACCTGCGCGAGATCGCCGATTTCGTGCTCCAGTTCGCGCAGCCGGTGTGGAAGCGGCTGAAGAAGGTGCGCAAGGCGGGCGCGCGGATCCTGTTCGAGGGCGCGCAGGGCGTACTGCTCGACATCGATCACGGGACCTACCCCTTCGTCACCAGCTCGAACACGGTCAGCGGCACCGCGGCGAGCGGCAGCGGGCTGGGGCCGAATTCGACCGGCTTCGTGCTCGGCATCGTCAAGGCCTACACCACCCGTGTCGGCTCCGGCCCGTTCCCGACCGAGCTCGACGACGATGTTGGCCAGCTTCTGGGCGAACGCGGCCACGAGTTCGGGACCGTCACCGGGCGCCAGCGGCGGGTCGGCTGGTTCGACGCGGTGCTGGTTCGCCAGACCTGCGCGATCAGCGGCGTCACCGGCATCGCGCTGACCAAGATCGACGTGCTCGACGGGCTCGACACGGTGAAGATCTGCACCGGCTATCGCCTCCACGGCAAGATCATGGACTACTTCCCCTCCCACGCGGCGGACCAGGCCGCGGTCGAGCCGATCTACGAGGAAATGGAAGGCTGGAGCGAAAGCACCGCCGGCGCGCGGAGCTGGGCCGACCTGCCGGCCAACGCGATCAAGTATATCCAGCGCGTGCAGGAACTGATCGAGACGCCGGTGGCGCTGGTCTCCACCAGCCCCGAGCGCGACGACACGATCCTGGTGCGCGATCCGTTCATGGATTGATGCTCGTCCTGGAGCGGGGTGGGCAAGGGTGCGTTAACGGCCAGGAGATAGCGTAACCGAATGCGACTCGCCGCCGCCATCCTCTCCGCCCTCGCGCTCGCATCCTGCGCCGCGCCGGAGGTACCGGTGGTCGAGCGTGCCCCCGCCGCGCGGTCGATCGACAAGCCGTTCGACGTCACGAAGAATGTCGACTTCATCCTCGTCGACAAGTCGGACCGGACGCTGACGCTGTTCCGCGAGGGACGGGCGGTACGCACCTATCGCGACCTCGCGTTCGGCGATGCGCCGCAAGGGCACAAGCAGTTCCAGGGCGACGAGCGCACGCCCGAGGGGCGCTATCGGATCGCCTACGGCAACCCGCAATCCTCCTTTCACCTGAGCCTCAAGATCGACTACCCCAACGCCGCCGACCGCGCCTATGCCCGGCGCTTCGGCCGCTCGCCGGGCGGCGACATCTTCATCCACGGCCA
>CAYPGL010000286.1:0-2850 GCA_964410035.1 uncultured Qipengyuania sp.
GCTTCACCGGCACGCCCGAACACGTGATCAACTATTTCTTCTTCGTGGCCGAGGAACTGCGGGTGATCATGGCCGAGATGGGTTTTCGCACGGTGGAGGAAATGGTCGGCCGCGTGGACAAGATCGACATGCGCCGCGTGCGCCGTCACTGGAAGGCGCATGGCATCGACCTGACGCGCATCCTGCATGCCGTGCCTGTCGGAGAAGGCCAGCCGCTCCATCACACCGAGAACCAGGACCACGGCCTTGCAGCCGCGATGGACGTCGAACTAATCGAGGCCTGCAAGCCCGCCATCGAAAGCGGGCAGGCGGTCCAGCTGACGCGCAGTATCCGCAATGTGAACCGCACGGTCGGCACCATGCTTTCGGGCCGGATTGCAGAAACATACGGCCATCACGGCCTGCCGCAGGACACGATCCGGATCGACCTGACAGGGGTAGCCGGACAGAGCTTCGGTGCCTGGCTCGCCCACGGCGTAAACTTGAGCCTGACCGGCGATGCGAACGACTATGTCGGCAAGGGCCTTTCGGGCGGGCGCATCGCGGTGAAACCGCCGCCAGGTGCGCCGCGCGAGCCCACCGAAAACATCATCGTTGGCAACACGGTGCTGTACGGCGCGATTGCAGGCGAAGCCTATTTCGCCGGGGTGGCGGGCGAACGCTTTGCCGTGCGCAATTCGGGCGCGGTCGCCGTGGTCGAAGGCACGGGCGACCACCCTTGCGAATACATGACCGGCGGCGTGATCTGCGTGCTCGGCAAGACGGGCCGCAACTTCGGCGCCGGCATGAGCGGCGGAATTGCCTATGTCTATGATCCGGACGGCGCATTTACCCGCCTCGTCAACCACGCGCAGGTCGATGTGCTCGACGTGAAACCGGGTGACGGGGAAGGGGCGGAGAAAAGCTGGAGCAAGCCGCAGCAGCGTGCCGTGAGTGTCGACAATCCCGGAATGGGCGATCCGCTCTACCACGATGCCGAGCGGCTCAAGCTACTGGTCGAGCGCCACCAGCTCCATACCGGATCGGCGCGGGCGAAGGCGCTGCTGGACAACTGGACAAACGAACTGAAGTACTTCCGCAAGGTCATGCCGCGCGACTATGCGCGCGCGCTCAAGCTGCTCGAGGCCGAGCGTGAGGAAGCAGCAATGGAGGCTGCGGAATAATGGGCAAGGAAACCGGCTTTCTCGAATATGAGCGCGAGGAGCGCTCTTACGTTGCACCGGAAGAACGGCTGAAGACCTACAAGGAATTCACTCTTCCACAGGGCGAGGACGTGCTGAAGAAGCAAGCCGCGCGCTGCATGAACTGCGGCGTGCCCTACTGCCACAACGGCTGTCCGGTGAACAATATTATCCCGGACTGGAATCACCTCGTCTACGAAGACGACTGGAGGAACGCGTTGGAGGTCCTCCATTCGACCAACAATTTTCCCGAATTCACTGGCCGCATCTGCCCTGCGCCTTGCGAGGCTGCCTGCACGCTCAACATCGTCGATGCGCCGGTGACGATCAAAAGCATCGAATGCGCGATCATCGATCGCGGCTTCCGCGAAGGTTGGGTGAAGCCCGAAGTGCCGGAAAAGCAGACAGGTAAGTCGGTTGCGGTGATCGGCAGCGGCCCCGCCGGTCTCGCCGCGGCACAGCAAATGGCGCGCGCCGGTCATGCGGTGACCGTGTTCGAAAAGTCCGACCGGATCGGAGGGCTGCTGAGATACGGCATTCCCGACTTCAAGATGGAAAAGCATCTCATCAACCGCCGCGCGGTGCAGATGGAGGCCGAGGGCGTGCAGTTCCGCACTTCCAGCGAAGTCGGCGTGGAGGTTAGCTTCACCGCGCTGCAGGAAAATTTCGACGCCATCGTGCTGGCTGGCGGGGCGGAGGAAGCGCGTATGCTCGCCATTCCCGGGGCAGAGCTTCCCGGCGTGCGCTTCGCGATGGAATTCCTGACCCAGCAGAACAAGCGCAATGCGGGCGACGACGAAGTGCGCGCCGCCCCGCGCGGCAGCCTGACCGCGACCGGCAAGCACGTGATCGTGATCGGCGGCGGGGACACCGGCAGCGACTGCGTGGGCACGAGCAACCGTCAGGGCGCGGCCAGCGTCACCCAGCTAGAGATCATGCCCAAGCCGCCTGAAAAGGAGGACAAGGCACTGACCTGGCCCGACTGGCCGCTAAAACTGCGCACTTCATCTAGCCATGAGGAAGGCGCGGACCGCGACTGGGCCGTGCTGACCAAGCGCGTGGTGGAGGACGGCGGTAATGTCGCCGGGCTAGAATGCGTGCGGGTGGAGTGGAATGACGGCCGGATGGACGAGGTCGAGGGAAGCGAATTCACGCTCAAGGCCGACCTAATCCTGCTCGCCATGGGATTCACCGGCCCTAAGCGCCGCGGACTGCTCGACCGGGCCGGCGTGGCGCTGGACGGGCGCGGCAATGTGAAAGCCGACACAAGCCGCTATGCCACAAGCGAACCACATGTCTTCGCCTGCGGCGACATGCGGCGGGGGCAAAGTCTGGTGGTCTGGGCGATTCGCGAGGGCCGCCAATGCGCCCGCGCGGTGGACGAAGCGCTTATGGGCGTCAGCGAATTGCCGAGGTAAGCCGGAGGCAGATCAGTCGAGCGCGACAATGACCTGATCGCCTTCGCGCGCCGGCGCGCAGGCTTCCGCCGGAAGCGGATCGAACCGCTCGTCGGTTAGCGCGAGGTCGGACAGGCCGTCGAGCTTGAAATACCCCAGGCTCGGATCCTCATCGGCCCGGCGGTTCTTCTTCGGGTTCACCGCCCCGAGGTAGAGCGCATCGTTGCGCAGGACGATCTGATGCGGGGCAAGGGTCAGCTCCGCCGCATTAT
>CAYPGL010000287.1:0-2826 GCA_964410035.1 uncultured Qipengyuania sp.
AAGCACGCGGCCCACCGCCTTGCACTTCTTCTCGCCGAGCGCATTCAATCGCCGAACAGCCACCTGGCACCAGCCTCAGGGCGCGCAACCCAGGTCGACCACCCGCGCGCCGGGCACGAGGAAGCGGTACTTCTCGTCCAGCTCCAGGATCTTGTAGGCCGCGCGGCCGCGATAGCCCTCGGCCTGCGCGCGCTTCACGTAGGGGTCGTTCAGCTGCCGCTGCAACCACCGGGTCGAGCTGAGCTTGCGTCCGCGGGCGGTCTTCACGCGCACCTTGAGGTCGCGCTCACCGCGCCCGGAACTCTTCTTCGGTCCCTTCGCCATCCGCGCTCCTGTCTTCGTCCTGGTTCAAGTGATCGGGCGCATGGGCGCGCCGGCGCCAATGAAACACGCCGCTAGAGCGGCCCGTCCTCGAGCACGCCGTCCGCCGACATCTGCGCGTAAAGCAGCCCCTCGCGCAAGCCCCGGTCGGCCACGGAAAGCTGATCCGTCGGCCAGAGCCGCAGCAGCGCCTGCAGGATCGCGCTGCCCGACATGATCAGCGCGTGCCGGTCCGGGCCGATGCGCGGATCGCGCCGGCGCCCTGCGGGACCAAGGTCGAGGTAGCCCTGGATCACCGCCTCGATCTGGTCGCTGGTCATGCGCAGCCCGTCCACCTTCGTCCGGTCGTAGCGCTTCAGCCCAAGGTGCGACGCGGCCACCGTGGTCACCGTGCCGCTGGTGCCGATGATCTGGAAGCCCTCGCGCGCCTGCTCGTCCTGATACGGCGTGAAATCGGCCAGGTTCTCCTCGAAGAACCAGCTCATCAGCGCGTAGCGCGCGGCGTCGTCGCTGACGTCGCTGAACTGGTCGCGCAGGGTCGCCACGCCCAGCGGGACGCTGATCCAGTCGACCACCTTGGCGGTCGGGAACGGGCTGTCGGTGGTGTGAAAGCCCGCATGCAGCCGCATGATCGCCCGCGGCCGTTCGCGCGGCGCGACGCGGCTGAGGTCGATCCACACCAGCTCGGTCGAGCCGCCGCCGATGTCGACCACCAGCAACTGCTCGGTCCGCGTGCTGACCAGCGGCGCACACGAGATGACCGCCAGCCGGGCCTCTTCCTCGGGCTGGATGATCTCGAGCATCAGGCCGGTCTCGCGGCGCACCTGGCGGATGAACTCGGTCGCGTTTCGCGCCCGGCGGCACGCCTCGGTCGCGACCAGACGCATGCGCTGGACGTTGTGCCGCTCGATCTTCTGGCGGCAGACGCGCAGGGCCTGGATCGTGCGCGCCATCGAGGCACGCGACAACCGACCCGACCGCTCGAGCCCTTGCCCGAGCTGGACGGATTTCGAGAAACTGTCGATCACATGAAACTGACTGCCCTTGGGCTGGGCGATCAGCATGCGACAACTGTTCGTTCCCAGATCCAAAGCGGCATAAAGCGCGTTCGGATCCGGGCGGGCAGGCGCGGAACTCTCGACCGGTTTCGGGAAAGCGTCCGCACCCGTGGGACGCTTCGGCGCCATGATCTCGCGCCTTTCCGATATCAACTTAAACCCAAGGTTACGCCCCGGGCCGCCGTGGCGCAAGCGCCAACCGGGTGCGAATCCGCGCGGGTCCGGGTGCAAGGCCGCGCATGATCATCATGCAGCGAATGAAGGGCCGCGCGGGTTGGCCCCGCCCGCGCCACCGGCTAGGTTTGTCGCGGATCGCGCGACGGCGGTCGAATTCCGACCCCGCGCGTGCCCCGCCCGCGGATACCAACGTGCAGAACATGCAAGGAATCAGGCGCATGCCCGACGTCACCATCGTCTACTGGCGCGACATCCCGGCCCAGGTCATCGTCGGCAAAGGCCGGCGCGGCGCCAAGCAGCCGCTGGCCGAACGCTTCGAGCAGGCGATCGACCGCGCCGCGATGAAGGTGGGCGCCAGGGACCAGGACGCCTACCTCGCCGAATGGCGCAAGGCCGCGCCCTACCCGGTCGAGGGCGAGCCCGACGACGTCGCGCGGTCCGAGGCCGCGCGCATCGAGGCCGAGTACGACACCGAGCGGCTGAAGGCCCTCATCGCCAACGACGGCCGCGCCTGAAGCGGCACACCACGCCCCCATTCCAACACCCCGAGGAGAGCCAATGACCCGCACCATCGTCGAGTCGAAGACCAGGACCGCCGTGATCGGCTTTGACGAACCGTTCTGCGTCATCGGCGAACGGATCAACCCGACCGGGCGCAAGAAGCTGGCCGCCGAGCTCGAGGCCGGCGACTTCTCGACCGTCGAGGCCGACGCGATCGCGCAGGTCGCGGCCGGGGCCAACGTGCTCGACGTGAACGCGGGCGTCGTCTACAACTCGAACCCCAACCCGAACGAGACCGAGCCGCCGCTGATGCGCAAGATGCTCGAACTGGTGCAGGGGCTGGTCGACGTGCCGCTGTGCATCGACAGTTCGGTCCCCGGCGCACTGGAGGAAGGGCTGAAGGTCTGCGAGGGGCGGCCGCTGCTGAACTCGGTCACCGGCGAGGAAGAGCGGATGGAGCAGATCCTGCCGCTGGTGAAGAAGTACAACGTGCCCGTGGTGGCGATCTCGAACGACGACACCGGCATCTCCGAGGACCCCGAGGTGCGCTTCGCCGTCGCCAAGCGGATCGTCGAGCGCGCCGCCGATTACGGCATTCCCGCGCACGACATCGTGGTCGATCCGCTGGTCATGCCGATCGGCGCGATGGCCACGGCCGGCAAGCAGGTCTTCACCCTGGTGCGCCGCCTGCGCGAAGAGTTGGGCGTGAACACGACCTGCGGCGCGTCCAACATCAGCTTCGGCCTGCCGAACCGCCACGGGATCAACA
>CAYPGL010000288.1:0-2822 GCA_964410035.1 uncultured Qipengyuania sp.
AGCGAAGTCATCCGCGCAGAGGGAGAAGCAAGTGCCGCGGCAGAACGCCTGCGGCTTGCACGCGCCCGGCTCGATGCCGCGCAAGCCCGCGCGGCTTCGGCCCGCACGGAGATCGGCCGGTTGACCGTACGTGCGCCTATCGCCGGTGAAATCCTGGCGGTGAATATCCGTAAGGGCGAATATGTCTCGACCATGGGCGGAGGCGGATCGCAGCCCTTCATTGAGATGGGCCAGACGCAGCCAATGCATGTCCGCATTGATATCGACGAGGAACAGGCTCCCCGCATCGCACTGGGCGAGCCTGCCACGGTTTCGCCCCGCGGTGCGGCCGACCAGCAGGTGAAAGCCAGCTTCGTTCGCGCCGAACCCCTCGTCGTACCGAAGCGATCACTGACCAATTCGGCTGCGGAACGCGTCGACGTGAGGGTGCTGCAGGTCATCTACGAATTGCCTGCCGGTGCGACTGGCGAAGCTGGCATCTTTCGGGTCGGCCAGCAGGTCGACGCCTATATCCCGGCCAGGCAAGCCCGGTGATGACGCGGTTTTTTCTCCTTGCGGGCACGCTGGCACTGGCTTCGTGCGTGGCCGGACCGCCGCCCGACGTCGCCACCCCGGCACCGGTACTGCCGCCACAATTCCTTTATGCACCTGACGCAACAACCGGTGCGGCGTTGGCCGATCTTCTCCCGCAAGATGACCCGGGCTTCGGCACGCTCGCGGCTCAGGCTCTCGCCAGTTCGCCAACTCTGGCGGAAGCGCTCGCCCGCATCGACCGGGCCCGCGCTGGTGCGGATCGCGCCGGTGCAGAACGCCTGCCCTCGGTCGGCGCGAATGCTTCCGTCACTGGCCAGCGAACAAATCCCGGACAGTTCGGTGCCTCGCTGCCCCCCGGCGTGACTATTGATGCCGAACGGGTCAGCTACGCCGCCAATCTCACTACTCGGTGGGACCCGGACCTCTTCGGCCGTCTGCGGGCTCAGGAGCGCGCAGCGCTTGCGCGGATCGATGCCGCCGACGCCTCTTCCCGTGCGGTGCGAAATACGCTCCTCTCGGAGATTGCCGCCAGCGTGATCGACTGGCGCACGCTCGAAGCTCGGCTGGCGGCGATCGAAGAGGACATGGCTGCGGCCGAGGATCTCGCGCGGCTGGCCGGGGTACGTGAACGGGCTGGCATTGCGCCCGGCTTCGACCGGGTCCGTGCCCAGAGCGCCGCCGATGCCTCCCGCAGCCGCCTTGCCGCATTGGAGAGCGAGCGTGCTCGGCTTACGGGCCGACTTGTGACACTGACGGCGCAAGCAGCAGTGCAGGTTCGCGCGGCTCTTGCTCTCGATCCGCCCGTTGCCGAACTTCCTCCACCTCCAGCCGCCCTGCCATCGACGCTACTCGTAAACCGGCCCGACGTGCTGGCGGCTTCGGCGGAGCTTGCAGCGGCAGATGCCGAACTCGCTGCGACTGCGCGTAGTCGGTTTCCCTCCTTCGAACTGTCTGCTGCACTTGGATTGCTCGCTTTCAATCCGACCGACCTTCTAGACGGGGACAGCCTCGTAGGGTCGCTTGCCGCCGCAGTCGCCGCTCCCCTGTTCGACTTCGGCCGGATCGAAGCGGAAATAGATGGCGCTGCCGCCGCAAAGCTTGCGGCATTCCAAGCCTATCGCGGGTCGGTCTATACCGCGCTCGGCGACGCGGAAGCGGGATATGGACTTGTCGCGGCGGCAGACAGGGAATTGGCGGCAGCGCAGGCGGAAGCAGATAGCCTGCAGCGAGCCGCGCGCCTTGCGGAAACGCGCCAGCGGGCGGGCCTCGCTGATTTCCTGACTGTGCTAGAGGCCCGCAGGGCAGCCGACGCGAGCGGTGAGCGGGCGGCGGCTGCGCTTGGCCGCGCGAGAAGAGCACGGGTGCTTCTGTGGCAAGCGCTGGGTGGAGAGGTTCAGCCGGACGACTGAGAAAATGGGGATTGACTATGCGCCGGAAAATATAAGCGTGCTACTCGGCTGCGCAGTACTTGGCGCGATCAGCCCATGCGCAATTTGTCTTCCGCCGAAGTAACTGATGTCAGCCTCCCGGATCCGCCCTCCTCATCATCGGACGTGTAATAATAATATGTCCCGCCACCCATCGCGGCGACTGCCAACAGCAGTGCAAGAAGCATCACCAGACCGTCGCGCACGATCACGGCGAGGCCAACGGCGGCAATCGCGAGCATCGGTCCGGAACTGGCGAAAGGCAGGATCTCCAGCGGCGGAACGGTGACGCACAAAATGATCACCGCCAGCGCCGCGACCTTAAGCCAAATACCTTCGGTGAGGGTCCCAAGCCGGTCCCTGCTGTGCCCGTCGAGCCAATGGGCGATGCCGCGCAGTTTCTTGACCGATTTGTGCAATTTTTTTGCACCGACCGCACGTTTCTGAATGAATTGCGGCATCCATACGTGGTCCTTGCCGAACAGCATCTGGACCGCGACGAGGGCGATGATCACTGCAAGAAAGGTCGGCACACCGGGGATACCGCCAACTGGCGTGATCTCGATCAGGGCGGGCAGCATGATGAAGGGACCGAAGCTGCGACCGCCGAAATCGTCGAGCACATCGCCGATACAAACCTTGTCGTTATGCGCGGCCAGCTCGTCGAGTTCGCGGATTACGTCCTCGACGCTTTCCGGTTCGTGATGGGCCTTATCGTAGCTCACTCGCTATCCCCTTCGCCTCTCAACGCACGATCAGGCGAAAGTGGTATCGACGTGATTCAACCGCTTTTCCTGAGCAGTGCCGAACGCTCGCAGCGGCATACGACTTCGCTCCTCTGATTCACCGCTTCGTGCAGGA
>CAYPGL010000289.1:0-2810 GCA_964410035.1 uncultured Qipengyuania sp.
ACCATTTGCAACCTATGTTCGATCTGCCGGAGACCGTCGTAGCTTTCGCCCAAGGCGCGCGCGTCGTCTGCGCCGATGCGGCCGGTGGCGGCCAGCGCATCGAGTGCGGCCCGGGTGTGCTTGCGGCGGATCGAAGGGTCGCGCCCGCCATGAATCAGCTGGTGTGTCTGGGCAAAGAACTCGATCTCGCGAATGCCGCCGCGACCAAGCTTGACGTTGAATCCGGGTGCGGGCTCGCTTGGGCCCGACTGCTTGTCGCGGATCCGGTGGGTAAGGCGGCGCACTTCGTCGATGGCCCCGAAATCGAGGCTCCGCCGCCAGATGAAGGGCCGAATGTGATCGAG
Organism: uncultured Qipengyuania sp.; assembly: GCA_964410035.1. Classification (GTDB taxonomy): domain Bacteria; phylum Pseudomonadota; class Alphaproteobacteria; order Sphingomonadales; family Sphingomonadaceae; genus Qipengyuania. The sequence continues at coordinate 345 of CAYPGL010000289.1, forward strand.
AAAGGCCTCGCCCGCCGCGACCTCGCCTGCACAGGCGCGCGCGCGAATGAAGGCGGCACGTTCCCAGGCCAGCGCAGAACTTTCGTAATGCATGATCGCGGCATCGAGCGGGATGGCCAACGGGCTGACTTCCGAAGCCGGGCGCAGACGCAGATCGACGCGAAATACATACCCCTCGCTGGTAACTTCGGAGAGCATTCGCACCACTTCGCGCACATACCGCTGTGCCGCTTCGCCCGGCTCGTCGCGTTCGCGGCGCGTAAGGGTGGCGGGATCATAAAGTAGAATGGGGTCTATATCGGACGAATAATTCAGTTCGCCTGCACCGTGCTTGCCGAGAGCAAGGCCTATCATGCCCTGGGGCTCGGCACTCTGGACCCGCCGCTCGATTGCAGCCTCAATCGCCTGGTGCAAAGCGCGGTCGGCGAAGAGCGATAGTTCCCTCATCACCTTTTCGAGCGAGAATTCCCCGGCGAGATCGCCGATCGCCAGCACCAGAGCCAGTGCGCGCTTCTCCCGGCGCAAGGCAAGGCCGGGTTCGTGGTTGTCCTCGCCTGCAGCCTTCGCCAAGACGAGGGCCGCATCACCGACACCCTGTTCGAGTAATTCTGCAAGGTCGGGACGCCGTTCCAGTCCTCGCGACAGAAAGGGGGCGTGGTTCCGCGCGCGATCCAGTGCATGGTTCCAGTCGGCAGGCATCATATCCGCTGTGCCGAAGCACGCCGCACGGCGCAAGCTTGCGTCACCAGGCGGAGCAGTGCAACAAGTACGTCACGGATAACGCAAACGAGAGGTTGCCCCCCAATGATCCGCACGACACTGATCGCAGCATCGGCGCTGCTCCTTGCCGCCTGCAACGCTTCGATCGAAGACGAGGCGAGTATCGCCACAGGTCTCGATATCCCCGATATCGCCAGCGGCGAAATCTCCGAAGAGACGATGAAGACGATAACCGAACGTCTCTCCTCCGACGAATTCGAAGGCCGCATGCCGGGTACGGCAGGCGAGGAGAAAACCGTCGCCTATTTGATCGAACAGTTCGAGAGGGTAGGGCTGGAACCGGGTAATAATGGCAGCTGGACCCAGAAGGTGCCGCTGGTTGAGATCACAGGCAAGGACTTCTCCCCGCTGACCATTTCCGGCGGTGATGGCGAGCCCATGAAATTCGAATATGGCAGGGACTGGGTCGGCGTATCCTATCGCGAGGAAGCCGAGACTGTCTTGAAAGACAGCGAACTCGTGTTCGTCGGCTACGGCATCGACGCTCCCGAGAAGGGCTGGAATGATTATGAAGGCGTAGACATGACCGGCAAGACAGCCGTCATCCTCGTCAACGATCCCGATTTCGGCACACAATCACTTGATGGCCCATTTGGCGGTAAGGCGATGACCTACTACGGCCGGTGGACCTACAAATACGAAGAGGCAGCGCGCCAAGGGGCTGCCGGCGCAATCATCATCCACGATACGGAGCCCGCTTCCTATGGCTGGAACGTGGTCGAAAGCAGCTGGTCGGGTCCGCAAGCCTATGCCCAGCGCGGGGAGAATGCGCCCCCTTTGACGACGATGAACGGCTGGGTGCAGAATGAAGTCGCCCAGCAGATTTTCGAAGCCGCGGGCAAAGATTTAAGTAGGCTGGCAGCAGCGGCGAAAAAGAAGGACTTCAGGCCGGTACCGCTGGGCCTGACCGCCTCGACCAGCTTTTCAAATGATATCCGCACCTTCGAATCGCAGAACGTGATCGGCATTCTGCCGGGTACCGAGCGACCCGAAGAATACGTCATGCATACGGCGCACTGGGACCATCTGGGCCGCTGTACGCCAGCTCCGGACGGCGATGATATCTGCAATGGTGCGGTCGACAATGCGACCGGCACGGCCGCACTGGTTGCTCTGGCCGAAGCCCAGGCGAAGACCGGGGCCACGGCCCGCAGCCTCGTTTTCCTTGCCGTGACAGCAGAAGAGTCGGGCCTGCTTGGCGCCGACTACTATGCCGCCAATCCGGTCTTCCCGCTCGAGCAGACTGTGGGGGGGATCAACATGGACGCGTTTCTAATCGCCGGGCCTAGCAAGGACGTGACCGTGGTGGGACCGGGCAAGTCGCAGCTCGACCAGTTCCTAGAAGCGGCGCTCGAGGCCGACGGGCGCGTTTCCACGCCCAACCCCAATCCGGAAGCAGGGTATTACTATCGTTCCGATCACTTCGCTTTCGCTAAGCGCGGCGTGCCCATGCTTTACGTCGATGGCGGTGAGGACCTCGTCGAAGGCGGGATCGAAGCCGGTGCTGCGATCGCCAAGGATTATCGCGACAATCGGTATCACGGCGCACGCCCGTGTACAGCAGCATCGGCATGCCGACCGGATGATAGATGGCGGCAAAGGCGCCGACGCCGAACATCGACACCGCCAGCATCACCAGATTGGGCGAGAGCCCGACGCCGACCAGCGACACGCCGCAGCCGAGAT
>CAYPGL010000290.1:0-2809 GCA_964410035.1 uncultured Qipengyuania sp.
CACGGTCTTGAGCCGGGGATCCGGCACTTCGAGGATTTCACGGATAGCCATGGAGGGTCAGATAGGCGCGGAAACGGTCTTTTTCAATCCATTTGGGACGGCCAAAGTGATCGGTTATCCAAGCGGTCTACGTGCCCTCAGAGCCTGCGCCAGTGTTCCCTCGTCAAGATAATCCAGTTCCCCGCCCACCGGCAGGCCGTGAGCGAGCTGAGTGATGCGGACAGGGTAGTCCTCCAACCGCTCGGCAAGATAATGCGCCGTGGTCTGACCTTCGAGCGTGGCATTCATAGCCAGGACGACCTCGTCCACCCCGCCCTCTTCCACGCGCGACAGCAGGGTGGCGATGTTCAGGTCTTCGGGCCGGATGCCATCCAGCGCCGAAAGCTTGCCGCCAAGCACGTGGTATCTGCCTGTAAAGAGCTTCGCCCGGTCGAGCGCCCAGAGATCCGCCACATCCTCCACCACGCATAACCCCTTGCCGTCACGGCGCGGGTCGGCGCAGATTCCGCAAGGGTTGGTCGTGTCGACATTGCCGCAGGTGCCGCATTCGACCAACGTATCGCCAACTGTGGCGAGCGCTTCGAGCAAGGCGGGCAGTGCGCTTTCGCGGCGCTTGACCAGCCACAGCACGACGCGGCGCGCGCTGCGGGGGCCAAGGCCGGGGAGGCGGGCCAGCGCGGCGGCCAATGTCTCGATCTCTTGCGATGCCATACCGGCACAGATAGGGGGCTTGCCGGAGCAGAGAAAGACCCTTCGGCAGGCTCGGGGCGAATGGAGTTCAGTTGTGCGCATAATCTTCATGGGATCGCCAGAATTTGCCGTGCCGACGCTACAGGCGCTGGTCGATGCGGCGCATGAGGTGGTCTGCGTCTATACCCAGCCGCCCCGCCCCGGCGGGAGACGCGGAAAGGAACTGACGAAAACTCCCGTGCACCAGCTGGCGGAGCATCTCGGGATCGAGGTTCGTCATCCCACCTCGCTCAAATCGGCCGAGGAACAGGAGAAATTCGCCGCGCTCGATGCCGACGTGACAGTAGTGGCAGCCTATGGGTTGATCCTACCGCAACCGATACTCGACGCTCCGAAACGCGGTTGCCTAAACGTTCATGCCTCGTTGTTGCCGCACTGGCGCGGGGCGGCCCCGATCCACCGCTCTATAATGGCGGGAGACGAAGTGACCGGGGTAACGATCATGCAGATGGAGGCTGGTCTCGATACCGGCCCGATGCTTGCCACGGTCCGCACGCCAGTGGAGGACAGAACCACGGGCGAATTGACCCAGGAACTCGCCGAGCTGGGCGCGCAATTGATGGTCGGGACGCTGATCGATCTCGATGCGCTGCATGCGGTCGAACAGGACGACGAAGCAGCGACCTACGCGAAAAAAATCGACAAGGTCGAGGCGCGAATCGACTGGTCGCGGCCTGCCGCAGAAGTGGTTCGCCATATCCACAGTCTCTCCCCTTTCCCCGGCGCATGGTTCGAGCTGGATGGAGTGCGCGTGAAAATACTGCGCGCCGAATTGGCGAAAGGTTCGGGCGAAGCGGGCACGGTGCTCGATGGCGATCTGGCCATCGCATGCGGAGAAGAATCCATTCGCCCCACCCGCCTCCAGCGCGCAGGCAAGCCCGCCATGGACCGGGCGGAATTCTTGCGGGGCAATGCAATCGGGAAGGGTGCGAGCCTCACGTGACCCGCTTCGCGCTCACCATAGAATTCGACGGCACGCCTTTCTTCGGTTTGCAGCGGCAGGACAATGGGCTGAGCGTGCAGCAATCACTCGAGGATGCGGCCTATCGCGTCACAGGCGAGGACGTCCGCCTCCACAGCGCGGGCCGTACCGATGCGGGCGTCCATGCGCTCGCCATGCGCAGCCACATGGATATCGAGAAGGACATCGCGCCCTTTCGCCTGATGGAAGCGCTCAATGCACAGGTCCGCCCGGACCCGATCGCGGTGACACATTGCGAGATCGTGCCCGACGACTGGCACGCGCGGTTTTCCTGCACCGGACGCAGCTATGTCTACCGCATCGCCAACCGCCGTGCGCCGCTGACGCTGGAGCGCAACCGGCTGTGGCAGGTTCCACAGGAACTCGACCACCAAGCGATGGACCGCGCCGCCAAGGCGCTGGTGGGCCTACACGATTTCACCACCTTCCGCTCTGTTCAGTGCCAGTCGCAGAGTCCCGTCAAGACATTGGACCGGCTGGATGTTGAACGAAAGGGCGGGGAAGTGCGCATCCACGCCGCCGCGCGCAGCTTCCTCCATCATCAGGTGCGCTCGATGGTTGGCTGTCTCGCGCTGGTCGGAATGGGTCGCTGGGGCGAGGAGCGGGTGGCCGAGGCGCTGGAAGCGAAAGATCGGCAGGCGCTCGGTCTCAACGCGCCGCCCCACGGCCTCTATTTCGTCGAGGCGACATATCCGGAAGATGCATGACGTAACGGCACCCTAGCCAAGCCCGTTTCCGAGGCGTAGCGAACCCCAGAACAGGTTTCGTAAAGCAACGAAAGGGAACTCCGATGATCACCGGCAAGCAGCTTTTCACCACGCTGACAAGCGACGGCACGCTCACCCTCGCGGTCGAGGAGGTCACCTTCCCCGACCCGACCGGCAACCAGATATTGGTCAAGATGGAAGCCGCCCCCATCAATCCTTCCGACCTGGCGATCCTCACTGGCGCGGCAGATTTCGAGAATGCCGAATATTCGCCGGGCAGGGTTGTCGCCAAGATGCCCGAACCTTTCAATTCGGGCCAGAAATCGCGCCACGGCCAGAAGCTTCCCGCGGGAAACGAAGGCGCAGGCAC
>CAYPGL010000291.1:0-2806 GCA_964410035.1 uncultured Qipengyuania sp.
ATCGCGCTATATCGCCCCGCAGTCGGCGTACTGCTCAATGTCAGCCTTGATCACAAGAGTATGGCAGAGCTGCGCCAGCTCTTTGCGGATTACCTTTCACGAAGCCGCATTGCAGTCATTAATGCCGATGACGAAGAAGCACTGGCTCTTCTGCCCCATGCCAGGGAAGTCATCACCTTTGGCATCGACCAGGAAAAAGCCCAGATCGGCGTAGCGCCCGGCAGTATTGCCGAGGGCCCGGTTAGGCAAGCCGCCATGATCGTGGACCGGCACGACGGATCTGAGCATCCCCTCAGGCTAAACATGCCGGGAAGGCATAATCTGTCCAATGCCCTTGGAGCTATCGCAGCGGCAGCAGCCGCTGGTGTCCCCGTCGCAGCCGCAGTCGAGGCGCTGGCAGGATTCGATGGGCTCGCCCGTAGGTTTGACATCGTCGGGACAAATCACGCCGCGATCACGGTGATCGACGATTTCGGGCACAACCCGGAAAAGTGCGCCGCCACCCTAAGGACCCTGCGCGCGCATCAGGGACGTGTGATCGCGTTCTTCCAACCGCACGGATATGGACCATTGCGGCAGATGGGTGAGGAACTGGCCCAGATCTTCGCCACCGAACTGCAAACGGATGACCAGGTGCTCTTCTCGGACCCCGCTTATTTCGGCGGGACCGTCGATCGGAGCGGGGGCAGCGCGCGTATCGTGCAATTGATCAACGATGCCGGGGGAAACGCTTCGCACATTCCTTCACGCAAGAACATCGAAGACCGTCTGGTGAGTATGGCACGCCCTGGCGACCGGATAGTAGTGATGGGCGCGCGAGACGATACGCTGAGCGAGTTTGCACGGCGCGTGTTCGAACGCCTGTCCTGATCTCTAGTGCGCGGCGGCGACCGCATCATCATCACCGATTTTCAGCATATTGTGCAGAACGACCGCGATGATGAAGCCCAGGATCAAGCCGGTCACGGCCGAGATGCCTGCAAAAGTAAGCCACCCCAGTATTCCGCCAGCCCTTCCCGCTATTTCTGAGACCCCGTTCTGGATTCCTTCCACCCAATGCTCTGGGCCGGCAATACCGATTTCTGCCAATCCATGCAGGATGATCCCGCCACCCACCCAGAGCATGGCGATCGTACCGATAAAGCTTAGCGCGGTGAGCAGTTTCGGCATGAATGCCACCATTCCGCGCCCGAGTTTTTGCGCGAAAGTACTTTCCTTCTCGGCCATGTGCAGGCCGACGTCGTCCATTTTCACGATAAGTCCGACTGTCCCATAAACCGCTATTGTGACTGCAATGCCGACCATGGCCAACACACCGGCGCGGGTCAAAAGATCTGCTGCAGCCACTTCGTTCAGCGTGATCGCCATTATTTCTGCGGAAAGGATAAGGTCGGTGCGGATCGCTCCCGAAATCCGTTTCTTTTCGAATGCAGCGGGGTCCTCGATCACATCGTCGACCGTCTTGCCGTGCTTTGCCCCGCCCAGCTTCTCCATTACCTTCTCGGCACCTTCATAGGACAGGTAACCCCCGCCCAGCATGAGAACGAAAACGATAGCTTGGGGCAGGAATTCGCTGAGCAGCAAGGCGCCGGGAAGCAGTATCAGTAGCTTGTTCTTCAGACTGCCAAGGGTGATCTTCCAGATGATCGGCAATTCGCGTGCCGGGGAGAGACCGGTCACATAGGACGGCGTTACCGCTGCATCGTCGATTACCACGCCCGCCGTCTTCGAACCGGCGCGCCCAGCAGCAGCGGCAATGTCGTCGACGCTCGCTGCAGCGGTCCGCGCAATAATCGAAACGTCGTCGAGTAAGGCAACCAATCCGCCCGGCACGTATAATCTCCCTGTTCAGCAAAGCCAAAGACCCCCTGCCCATCCCGTTCCGTCACGGCAAGGTTCAAGTTGGCTTGCATTCTACGCCAATACCGTTATGTGCGCGCATCCCACGCTTCCGAGCGGGGAATTGAAGAAAGCCGGAGGGGCCCCGCAATCCCGCGGATCAGCCAGCGATCGGCCAGCAGTTGAAAGGACAAGAGCATGGCTCTCTACGAGCATGTTTTCTTGGCGCGACAGGATTTGAGCCAGGCTCAGGTCGACCAGCTCGCCGCCACGGCGACCGAAATCGTCGAAAACAACGACGGCAAGGTCACCAAGACCGAGACCTGGGGTCTCAAGAATCTCGCCTACAAGATCGACCGTAACCGCAAGGCGCATTTCGTGATGCTCAACATCGAGGGCCCCGGCTCCGTTGTTGCCGAGCTCGAGCGTCAGACGCGTATCAACGAAGACGTCATTCGCTACATGACCATCAAGGTCGACGAGCACGAAGAAGGCCCTTCGGTGATGATGCGCAAGAACGAGCGCGATTCGAAGAAGCGCAAGGATCGCGAGGAGCGTAACTGATGGCCCGTCCGTTTTTCCGTCGCCGCAAGACCTGCCCGTTCTCCGCGAAGAACGCGCCGCAGATCGATTACAAAGACGTCCGTCTGCTCCAGGGCTTCATGTCCGAGCGTGGAAAGATCGTCCCTTCCCGCATCACCGCCGTCAGCGCGAAGAAGCAGCGTGAACTCGCACAGGCGATCAAGCGCGCACGCTTCCTCGGCCTGCTGCCCTACATCGTGAAGTAAGGAGAAGACCTCATGGATATCATTCTCCTCCAGCGTATCGAAAAGCTCGGCTCGATCGGTGACATTGTCACCGTGAAGGATGGCTACGCACGCAACTTCCTCCTTCCTCAGAAGAAGGCCCTGCGCGCCAACGAAGCCAACAAGAAGGTCTTCGAAGCCAATCGCGAGCGTCTCGAGAA
>CAYPGL010000292.1:0-2763 GCA_964410035.1 uncultured Qipengyuania sp.
GCTCTCCAGCCAGAACGGCACAAGCTGCGCATCATATTCACTGGCCAGCTCGCCATAGAGACCGTCGAACTGCTGCTGGTATTCGGGCCCGTAATTCGGCGGCGCGCGCATTCCCATCAGCAGAACCGGGATCTCGCGGCTCTGCAATTCCTCCAGCATGGCTTCGAAAGTGGCGCGCGTATCTCCGGGCTGGATACCCCGCAGCATATCGTTGCCGCCCAGTTCGAGCAAGACGAGATCGGGCTTTTCCGTCTGCTGGTCGAGCACGAAAGCCAGTCGTTGGCGTCCGGCTGCGCTCGTATCGCCGGAAACGCCCGCATCAACCACGCGAGCATTGACACCCCGTTGCCGCAGAGCCCGTTCGAGCCGTTCCGGATACCCCTCGTGTTCCGCAAGGTTATATCCCGCGAACAGGCTGTCCCCGAACGCCAGAATGCGCCGTTCCTCTCCTTCTACCGCAATATCTTCGGGTGCCGAGGTGTCGCTCGAAGGAGCATCCGCAATCTGCGCTTCCTCCGCCTCGCTTCCGCAAGCTGCGAGCGAAAGGGCGAGCACGGGCATCGACAAACTACTGAGGCGCATCGGCGGACTTCCTTGTGTGGATATGGCGCTTCTGCCATCGCAGCCATGTGACAACTTCTCAAGATGCGATCATCGCGCGCGACCTGCGCCTCACCCTCGGGTCCTCCGAAGCACCGGTAGAAATCCTCAAGGGTTTGGACCTGACCATCAAGGCCGGGGAAACCGTGGCATTGCTTGGCCCTTCCGGCTCCGGCAAGAGTTCGCTGATGGCGGTGCTGTCTGGACTGGAACGTGCCAGTTCGGGCACGTTGCAGATCGCGGGGCAGAACTTCGCCACACTGGACGAGGACGAACTGGCCCGGGCCCGCCGCGGGCGGATCGGTATCGTCCTTCAGGCCTTCCACCTGCTGCCGACAATGACCGCGCTGGAAAACGTCGCCACACCGATGGAGCTTGCCGGCGAGAGCGATGCGCAGGTCCGGGCGAAGGCAGAACTGGAGGCCGTGGGGCTAGGGCACCGGCTGGAGCATTACCCGCAGCAGCTTTCCGGCGGCGAGCAGCAGCGTGTCGCGATTGCCCGCGCCACCGCGCCCCGCCCCGGTCTGATCTTCGCGGATGAACCGACCGGCAATCTCGATGCCGCGACCGGACACGAAATCGTGGAGCTGCTCTTCAAACGCCGTGCGGAAACCGGCGCGACCCTGCTCGTCATCACGCACGACCCCGAACTGGCAGATCATTGCGAGCGGGTTCTGACCTTGGGCGATGGCCGCATAGCCACCGACACGGCTGCATGAGCTGGGGCACGGCCTGGCAGATCGCGCGCCGCGATCTCAATGCACGCTTCAAGGGACTGCGGCTCCTGTTGGTGTGCATCTTCCTCGGCACGGCAGCCCTTGCGGCTATCGGTTCGCTGACCGCCGCCATCGAGCGCGAGCTGGCGGCGAATGGTCAGGCGTTCCTTGGCGGGGATGTCCAGATCGAGCTGTGGCAGCGCTCCCTCAACGATGAGGAGCGCAGCGCGCTGGAGGAGCTCGGCACGGTCTCTGCCGGTACCCGCCTGCAGGCTATGGCGCGCAAGGACGATATCGCCGCTCCCATCGAATTGAAGGCCGTGGACAGTGCCTATCCGCTTTACGGCACGCTGACGCTGGAGGGCGGCCGTGAAGTGGGTGCGCCCAGTGGCAACCAGGCCTATCTTGCTCCGGGTGCAGCGGACAGGCTCGGCGTGGGCGAAGGCGACAGCATCGCCGTCGGGACCGAAACGCTGGTTGTCCAAGGGATTATCGAAGACGAGCCCGACCGTTTGGGTGAAGGATTCCAGCTCGGTCCGACGATTATCGTTGCCGAAGACGTACCGCAGCGCGCAGGCCTGCTGGCACCGGGTGCGATGTATCAGAGCAAGACCCGCGTGGCGCTTCTCTCGCCCACCGACCTCGAACAAATAGAGGAAGGCCTCGAAGCGCGCTTCCCCGACGCCGGGTTCGATATCGACACCGCCGAACGCGCCGCGCCAGGAACCGATCGCTTCGTCGAACGGATGAGCGAGTTCCTGACCTTAGTGGGTCTCGCGGCGCTGGTGATCGCGGGGATCGGGATTGGCGGAGGCGTGTCGTCCTATCTCGACGCGCGGCGCCAGTCGGTCGCGACATTCAAAGTATTGGGCGCGGACAGTCGCGACATCGCGCGGATATACGCCTTGCAGATTTTCGCGGCCTCCGCAGTCGGCTCGCTAGCTGGGCTGACGGTGGGCGTGGCGACCGTCCCGCTGCTAGCCTCTGCGCTTAAGGGGCTGTTGCCGGTCGACGCAGGATTCGTATTCGATCCCGGCGCGCTACTCCTCGCTGCCGCTTACGGAATGCTGGTCGCGCTCGTCTTTGCGGCACCTCCGCTGATGCGCGCGCGGCATTTCCCGGCGATGGCACTCATGCGGGCGCGGGTCGCGCCGTTGGCTCGCGACAATTCGGCTATTCTGATCGTGATCGCCGGATTGGCAGCCATCGTCGCGCTCGCCCTCCTAACGTCGAGCCGTCCCATGCTCGCCGCGGGCTTCCTTGCCGGTGCAGCCGTGGTGCTGGGCCTACTGGCAATACTTGGCTGGCTGATCCGCAAGGGTGCGGCTGCACTGCCCCGCCCGGCCAGTCCGATCGCGCGCGCTGCGCTCGCGAATATCTACCGGCCCGGGTCGAGCACGGGCGCATTGGTCACGGCGTTGGGCTTCGGCCTTGCCGCCTTCGTCCT
>CAYPGL010000293.1:0-2760 GCA_964410035.1 uncultured Qipengyuania sp.
TCATCGTCAGGGTGGACCGCCACCGCCATGTCGGCCAGCATGGTCTCGGGGCGGGTGGTGGCGACGACCAGAAAGTCCTTGCCTTCCAACGTCGTGACGCCTTCTGCCAGCGGGTATTTGAAGTGCCAGAAGCCGCCCTTCACATCGGTCGTCTCGACTTCGAGATCGGAGATCGCGGTCTTGAGCTTGGGGTCCCAGTTCACCAGCCGCTTGTCGCGATAGATGAGGCCGTCGTTATAGAGATCGACGAAGGTCTTGAGCACGGCGTTCGAGAAATGCTCGTCCATCGTGAACTGTTCTCGCGACCAGTCCATCGAGCACCCGAGCCGGCGCAGCTGGCGGGTTATCTGGCCGCCGCTTTCCTCTTTCCACTTCCAGACCTTGTCGACGAAGTCCTCGCGACTGTAATTCGTGCGCTTGTCCTGCTGCGCCTCGAGCCGGCGTTCGACCACCATCTGCGTGGCGATGCCCGCATGGTCCGTGCCGACCACCCACAGCGCATCCTTGCCCCGCAGGCGTTCGTAGCGGATCACAACGTCCTGCAGCGTATTGTCGAGCGCGTGGCCGATGTGGAGCGAGCCGGTGACATTCGGCGGCGGGTTCACGATGGTGAAGGGCTCTGCGTCCGGGCGTTCGGGACGGAACAGGCCGTTTTCTTCCCAATGCGCGTACCAGCGCTGCTCGATTTCTGCCGGGTCGAAAGTCTTGGATAGCTCGGTGCTCATGGCTGCCGCCTTTGCCAGCGCCCTTTGTGCGATGCAACGTCGTATGGAAAAGGACTTGATACAAGCTTGTTTAGCGGGCCATTTCCCCGCATAGCGCGGGGCTGATGGCTGAAACAGCAGAATTCGAGGTGGAACAGGGGGAAGGGGGAGCCGTGCTGACCCTCGGCGGGCCCTATCTCGTATCAACCATTGGCGAGATCGCCGAAGAGTTGCGCGGGATTGAAGGCCCGATCTCGCGTGTCGATCTGTCGAACGTGTCCGAAATTGACACGGTTGGCGCATGGATAGCTTCCCAGATCGCAGCCGGGCATGATGCTGAGATTACAGGTGCCAGCGAGAGGGCCCAACGCCTGCTTGACGCGCTCGACGGAATCAGCAGCAACCAGGATTTGTCCGCCCCTCGCCACCCCGTGTGGAGCCGCGTGCCCGAAGCGATGGGCGAGAAGATGTTCAACGCCAGGTCCGGCATTATCGGGGTGGTCAGTTTCGTCGGCGCATTGCTCATTTCCTCGGCCAAGCTGGTGCGCCATCCGCGCCGCTTCCGTCTGGTGGCGCTGGTTCGACAGGTCGAACTGGTGGGCGTCTCGGCACTTCCGATCATCGGTTTGATGAGCTTCCTTATCGGGGTGGTCATCGCCCAGCAGGGTGCGGTCCAGCTCGCCGCCTTCGGCGCGGAGACACTGACGGTAAACCTCGTCGGCCGGATCACCTTGCGCGAATTGGGCGTGTTGATGACCGCGATCATGGTGGCGGGTCGCTCCGGCAGTGCTTTCGCCGCCGAAATCGGCACGATGAAGCTGACCGAAGAGATCGACGCCATGCGCACCATCGGTATTTCGCCGATGGAGGCCCTGATCGTCCCGCGCATCATGGCCGCCGTGCTGATGATGCCACTGCTGGGATTCTATGCCTCCTGCATGGCGATCATCGGTGGTGCCGTGGTGGGCGATCTCATGCTCGGAATTCCGTTCTTGACCTTCCTTTCTCGTATTCAGGAAGTGGTCCCAACCTATGATGTTTGGGTCGGCCTGATTAAGGCGCCCGTCTTCGGCCTGATCGTGGCCCTGGCGGGGTGCTATCACGGGATGCAGGTGAAGGGGAATTCGGAAGAAGTCGGCTTGCGCACCACAATGTCAGTGGTCTCGGCCATATTCGCAGTCATCGTTCTCGATGCCTTCTTTGCGGTCTTCTTCACCAAGGTCGGATGGGCCTGATGGCGGACGGAAGCGGCAAGAGATCTCCTCGGCGGCATGAACGTTATCGCGGCGAATATCCGATCGTCGTCGAGAACCTGAAGAACCAATTCGGCGATGCAGTGATCCACGAGGCGCTCGACCTGAAGGTTAAGCGCGGCGAAATCCTCGGCGTGGTCGGCGGGTCGGGTACGGGCAAATCCGTCCTGATGCGATCGATCATCGGGCTGCAGCCCCCGACAGAGGGTGAAATCGAGGTCTTCGGTAAATCGATCGTGGATGCCGAACCCGACCAGGAAATCGGCGTGCGCGATCGCTGGGGCGTGCTGTTCCAAGGCGGGGCCCTGTTCTCGACCCTGACGGTGGGCGAAAACGTCGAAGTGCCGCTCAAGCAATTCTACCCCGAGATATCTGACAGGTTGCGTGGCGAAATCGCACGCTACAAGATCATTCTCTCCGGCCTTCCGGAAGAGGCAGTCAACAAGTACCCGAGCGAACTTTCGGGCGGGATGAAGAAACGCGCCGGCCTTGCCCGCGCGCTGGCACTCGACCCGGAGCTGCTGTTCCTCGACGAGCCGACCGCCGGGCTCGACCCGATCGGTGCCTCGGCCTTTGACAATCTCACGCGCGAACTCAAGGAAACGCTTGGTCTCACCGTGTTCCTGATCACACACGATCTCGATACACTGCATGAAATCTGCGACCGGGTTGCGGTGCTAGCCGACAGGAAGGTTATCGCCGTGGACACGGTGCCGAACCTGATGGAACTCGACCATCCCTGGATTCAGGAATATTTCAACGGACCGCGGGGGCGGGCCGCGCTGACCGCGCAGGCCCTCGAT
>CAYPGL010000294.1:0-2757 GCA_964410035.1 uncultured Qipengyuania sp.
GCAGGACTCGACGAGTTCCTGACCGGTCCGACCGCTCTCGGTTATTCCGAAGATCCGGTCGCTGCGGCGAAAGCCGTGGTGGAGTTCGCCAAGACCACCGACAAGATCGAAATCGTCGGCGGATCAATGGGCGCGCAGAAGCTCGACGAAGCAGGGGTGAGGTCGCTGGCCTCGATGCCCAGCCTCGACGAACTTCGTGGCACGATCGTGGGCCTCCTCAACGCGCCGGCAACCAAGGTTGTCCGCACGATCAAGGAACCCGTTTCGATGCTCGCTCGTGTCGTTGGTGCCTATGGCGCCAAGGAAGCGGCGTAAGAGACGTCTCGCAAACGCGACTTTTTATCGGGGCAAACCAAACAACCGCCCCGGCCTTTTATTTGGAGTGAAACATCATGGCCGATATCGCCAAGCTTGTTGAAGAACTGTCGAAGCTGACTGTCATGGAAGCCGCTGAGCTTGCCAAGGCACTTGAAGAAGAGTGGGGCGTAAGCGCCGCCGCTGCTGTTGCCGTTGCTGGTCCCGCCGGCGGCGGCGCTGGTGAAGCCGCAGTCGAAGAGAAGGACGAATTCGACGTCATTCTCACTGGAGACGGTGGCAAGAAGATCCAGGTCATCAAGGAAGTCCGCGCCATCACCGGCCTGGGCCTGACCGAAGCCAAGGCACTCGTCGAAGGTGCGCCGAAGGCTGTCAAGGAAGGCGTCAACAAGGCTGAAGCCGAAGAAATCAAGGGCAAGATCGAAGCAGCCGGCGGTACCGTCGAACTCAAGTAAGCCACGCGCTTACGCTTCGATCTCAGTTCGCGAGATCATCGAAGGGCGGTGTCGCAAGACACCGCCCTTTTCGCATTCAAGTGAACATGTCCGCTGCTGATGACTTGGAAGAAGATACTCCGGCTCACTAGGTCCCGAGGGAGCTTGAACCACTTTGGCCAATGTCTGGGCCGCGGGGCCATTCCTGCAGCACAACATAAAGTGACCCTAAAGCAACGACTTCCCCATAATTTTTTATATTTCGGAACCTATAAATTTAATAGGCGCTCTAATGGGTTAGGCTGTTCGTCCTGAGTAGCCTAATTCGACATTAAAGGATTTGCATATGAAATTTCCCAAACTCGCACTTGCTGCAGCGGCAGGTTCGCTGGCGCTCGCGCCAGTAGCCGCGACTGCACAAACTACTTCCTATGAAGAAGACGGTGGCAGCGATCTCGTCCGAGCCGCAATCATCACTGCAATTGCAGCCGTCGGCATGATTGTTCTCATCGTTTCAGACGATGATGACGACGATCAGCCGGTCAGCGTTTAATCATAACTGGGCTTCCGACAGCGCAAAGGTTGTCGGGAGCCCAAACATTTAATTCATCAGAATGGCGTGTTCAGCGAGCAAACAGAACGCTTCGCTATTACCGCTACATGAGAACAATATTTACCTTCGCGGCGCTGTCCCTCGCTGCACTTGGCGCACCACTTTCTGCTGGACCCTCAGCAAGCGGCTGGGAGATTGGTCCCCTAATTCGCGGCAAGAATTACTCACTGAACATGCCGCTAACCCCGACACCGACCGATCGCGGCTGGGCGTTCGATTTTCCCTACGCCACCAAAGCGAATGGACACGTTCACTATGTGACCTTCAACCCGGGGTCCCTCGCGGAGGCGACTCGCATCAAGGTTCGCTACCGCGTCCAGGCAAGGCCTGGAACACGCTTCGTGCCCCAAGAGCACCCCAGCCTGCCCGGCACTGTCTCGCTATTCTTTCAGCGGCAAGGAGATAATTGGAGCGCAAAGGGTCGATACGCTCTGTATCGCTGGTATGCTCCAGCACACACCGTGCAGGAGATTAAGCCCGGCGTTCACGAGATGACGGTAAACTTTAACGATCCGCTATGGGGTTCCGTAGTCGGCGGCATGAAAGCGTCAGAGCGTCCTGAAGCTTTCGGTGCGGCGCTAAGGAATTCGGACCGGGTGGGCTTGGTATTTGGATCCACCGCCGCACGTGGGCACGGAGTGTATGCAACCGCACCGGCTCGCTTTGAGTTACTCGATTTCGACATACAATAGCGGCGATGTTAATGTGGAGCAGCGCGCTTTTGATCGGACGATTATAAGATTTCCCAAGGGGGCTGCTTTTTCGCTTCCCACGTAAATGCTGCCTATCACATCCGGTAGTTGACCCGCAGCCCCATCATGTCGATCCCGGGATTCTGTTCGTTATTGAACAGGCGCGCGTTGCTGATGTGGACCCAACTAGCCTCCACCGACCATCGTTCGTCGAGGTCTACGCCGACCGCCAGTTCCGGTTCGAACAGCACGCGGCTGCCCAGATCGGTACGCAGGCCGGTTTCCGGATCGACGCGGAGGGAGGGCGCATCGTGAATTACCAGCCCGACGCCAGGCCGCACATACAGTTTTCCTATCTCTGCCTTCCAGCTCACCCCGGCACCGACGAAGCTGGTATCGCCAGACAGGTTGGCCGAGCCAAAGACATACGGCTGCACATCGGTCAGCGCCTCGATCTCGTCGAAGCGAAATCCGACCTGTAGGTCCGCGCCTCCCTCATTGGTATTGAAGGTGAAAGGCGTATCGACGCCATGCGCATAGATGCCGCCATAGATTTCCTGCGCGCCGGCAGCACCGGGTATCGCAGCAAAGGCAAGCGCAAGCAGGGGGAAGGTAAAGCGCATGTTGGAAATTCCCGGAATGTGGTGAGGGTGCGTTAGGGATTAGCCGCCGCCAGCTTTCGCGGGGCTGAAGCAAGACCTTA
>CAYPGL010000295.1:0-2755 GCA_964410035.1 uncultured Qipengyuania sp.
GTGGCATTCTTTTTCGGCCAGTTCGTCGGCGCGGTTTCGAACAGGCTTACCTTCGGTTCTTGGGGTGCGCTGTGAGGAACCGGCTCAAGGTGCTCCGCGCCGAACGAAGCTGGAGCCAGCAGGACCTTGCAGACAGATTGGAAGTCAGCCGGCAAAGCGTGAACGCGATCGAGACCGGACGTTACGATCCGTCGCTCCCGTTGGCCTTCAGGATCTCCGACATCTTCGGAATGGCTATCGAGGAAATATTCCAGCGCGATTGAAGTTACATACGCTTGACTCGGACCGCCCTCCGCTCGAATGTCGATCCTGAGCGGTTACAGCACCGACATTCGACTGGGGGTCGCTTTTTCATGCATTACGATGACACTCAGGCCGAAAGTGCGTTCGGCTTCGACGGCAATTGGAAAGATTTTGCCAAGATCGCACTGCCTAACCTGCTGCTCACAATCGTTACTTTGGGTATCTATCGCTTCTGGGCGACCACACGCGAGCGGCAGTACCTCTGGTCACACACGCGGTTCGTGGACGAACGGCTCGAATGGACCGGAACTGGCAAAGAGCTTTTCATCGGCTTCGTTCTGGTAATGCTACTTTTCGCAATTCCCGTCTTCGGCATTCAGTTCGTTGCGCAGGCGCTGTTGCTGCGCGGCTACGAAGCGGCCGGGGTTATCCTCGGGCTGCTGCCCTTGTTCATGATTTTCTATCTCACCGGTCTCGCGCGCTTCCGGGCACTGCGTTACCGCCTGTCGCGGACTCGCTGGCGTGGAATTCGGGGGGGTAGCGACGACCCGGGCTTCAGCTACGGACTTTCCTATATGTGGAAGACTTTTGTGGGCTATCTCGCGTTGGGACTGCTCATCCCTTGGTCTATGACTAGCCTGTGGAATGAGCGTTGGGGCAAGATGAGTTTCGGTCCGCACCGGTTCGAAGCACACGCCGATTCGGCCAATGTGTTTGCGCGCTTCCTGCTTTTCTATCTTTCTCCGTTCGTTTTCTTCATCGGCGGGGTGATTGCGGCGGCGACGGGCGGCCTTACGGGATACGGGATTGGCGGCGAGGAGGGCGCCGGCATCGGCCTGTTCACCGCGGTTATAATGCTCGGCCTGTTCTTCTATGTCGGTCTTGGCCTGATCGCGGTGGCATTCTACGCGAAATTCTACCGTGAAGCAGTGGGTTCCACCCATTGGAAGGATCTGCATTTCGGCTTCGAAGCTTCTACCAAGGACTGGATCAAGTTGCTGATCGGTGATGTCCTGATCGTGGTCTTCACGCTGGGCATCGGCTTCGTCTTTCTGTCCTACCGGCATTGGAAGTTCTTCGTCACGCACATGGAAGCGGGCGGCGATATCGTGCTGGACGAACTGACCCAGTCGACAACCGCGACCGCCAAGCATGGCGAGGGTCTTCTCGACGCGTTCGATATCGGAGCGATCTAGGACGATGGACGAAGCATTCCAGTCATCCGCGCAATGGTACGACGGCCACACTGCCATACGCCATGAGGGCGAGGCAGTATGGGACGGAGGCGAAGTGCTCGCGCTGCGCAGTTCCAGCGGCGACAAGGATGTGCCCTTTGCGGATCTCGAATATGCCGAGGAACGCGCCGGAGAACTGGTCTTTCGTCTTTCTAGCCAAGCGGACTTCCGGCTCATCCTGCCCGCCGGCCTTCCGGCAGGTCTCGCTTCCAAACTGCCCGAGAAGCAAGTCTATGGAGCCTGGGTGGACAAGCTCGGGATCGGCAAGGCGGCCGCGATCTTTGCGGCCGTAAGTGTCGCGGCCGTAGCGCTGTTCATGACTGCGCCCGAATGGCTGGGCCCGCGTGTGCCGCAAAGCTGGGAACGCAATCTCGGTGATGCGATGGTCGGAGATATGGGCAACCGCCTTTGTCACACGCCTCAGGGTGATGCCGCGCTGATCAAGCTGCTCGAAGCGGTCGATCCGGCGCAGGAGAAGGTCCGGGCAGGGGTGGCCAATATCGCCATGGTCAATGCGCTAGCGCTACCGGGCGGACAGGTCCTACTGTTCGACGGCCTGGTGCAGGACGCCGAGACACCCGAGGAACTGGCCGGCGTGCTCGGCCATGAGGTTGGACACGTGCGGGAGCGCCATGTCATGACCGCGCTTCTGCGGCAGTTTGGCCTCTCGATCCTGCTTTCAGGCGCGAATTCTAGCATGGGCGAAACAGTCTTCGGGCTGGCGTCGATGGGCTATTCGCGCGATGCCGAGCGCGAGGCGGACGAGTATGCCCGCGACCGTATGGCCGAAAGCGACATCTCGCCGCTCGGAGCTGCAGACTTCTTCGAGCGCATCGGCGGCGGAAGCGAGGGCGAGCAGAATGCCGTGATCGGCTGGGTATCGAGCCATCCCGACCCGCGCGAAAGAGCCAAAGCCTATCGCGCTGCGGCAAAGGGCAAAACCTTCACCCCGGTGTTGACCGAAGAGGAGTTCGCCGCGCTCAAGTCGATGTGCGATGACGACCCGAACGTAGAAGAGTTCGATTTCTTCTAGTCTTGCATTGGCCGACCATCGGTCCGACATTTGCCGCTCATGAACGATGTTCGATATCACGACATGCCCGATGGCCGGCGGATCGCCTTTCGTCGTCTGGAGGGTGAGGGTCCGACACTCGTCTTTCTACCCGGCTATATGTCCGACATGAACGGTGGGAAGGCAACGGCGCTGTACGGCTGGGCACAGGAACAGGGCCGCGACTGTCTGCTACTCGATTATTCCGGTTGCGGACGCAGCGAAG
>CAYPGL010000296.1:0-2736 GCA_964410035.1 uncultured Qipengyuania sp.
ACTCGCGCCGAGATCGAGGATATTAGCGGCGTGGCAGAGTCCAAGGGCACGATCGACATCCTGTTCGAGCAGAAATGGGTGCGCCTGCGCGGCCGGCGCCGCTCGCCCGGCCGCCCCGTCACCTACGGCACAACCGATACCTTCCTGGAATATTTCGGCCTGCCTGGAATCGGCGACCTGCCGGGGGTGTCCGACCTGAAGGCGGCCGGCCTCCTGTCCTCGCGCCTGCCGCCCAATTTCGACATGCCCGATCCCGGCCGCATCCCGGCCATCGAAGAAGACCTGTTCGAGGACGAAGCCGAGGCAGTCATCGTATCGAACGCGGCGCTTTATGCAGGGCCTTTCCGCATGAGCCCGGAGGCGGCGTTGCATGCAGATTCTGTCGAAGTGATAACGGTGCGGGAGGGTTCTCGGTTCGGCATCATGACGCTGAGCCTAGCCGCCATGCTCGGCCTTCCGGTCGAACGCTTCGCCAAGGCAAAAGTGCGCAGTTGCCGCCGGGTCGAGTTCGACCGCTGCGTTACCCCCGTTCAGGTCGATGGCGACCACATGCCCGACTGCGCCTACGCCATCGCGCCAAGTGGATTGACGCTGCGCTATATCGTCTGACTATTTCTTCGGCGGTTTGATTGAGGTGCGCAGGCGGGTGCGGTGGGCGCTCATGTCCAGGACTTCGCCTGGGCCGCTGTCTTCGTTCTGCAGGATGCCGAGGCGGCGGGCAACCTCCTGATAGGCCTCGCTCTCGCCACCGAGGTCGCGGCGGAAGCGATCCTTGTCCAATTTTTCACCGGTGTTGATGTCCCACAGACGGCAGCCGTCGGGGCTGATTTCGTCGGCGAGGATTGTACGGCTGTAGTCGCCATCCCAGATGCGGCCGAATTCGAGCTTGAAATCCACCAGGCGAATATCGATCGCGGCGAACATGCCCGAAAGGAAATCATTGATGCGGATAGCCATGCTGGACATATCCTGCATCTCTTCGTGACTGCACCAGTTGAAGCAGGCGATTTCTTCTTCCGACACCTTGGGGTCGCCCAGCGCATCGTCCTTCAGGCAGTATTCGATGAGCGTGTGCGGAAGCACTTCGCCTTCCTCGATGCCAAGCCGCTTGGAAAGCGAACCAGCGGCGACATTGCGCACTACCACCTCGAGCGGGATGATTTCGACCTGACGCACCAACTGCTCGCGCATGTTCAGGCGGCGAATAAAATGTGTCGGAATCCCGATGTGCGACAGCCGCGTGAAGACATATTCGCTGATGCGATTGTTGATCACCCCCTTGCCGTTGATCGTGCCCTTTTTCTCGGCATTGAAGGCGGTGGCGTCATCCTTAAAATACTGAATAATCGTGCCCGGTTCGGGACCCTCATACAGGATCTTGGCCTTGCCTTCATAGATCTGGCGGCGACGTGCCATCGGATGCTTCCTTCGCGCAAAATACTTGCGCCCCGGTAGTGGAATCGAAGCGATCCGCACGAGGCCGGGGCGTTCGGTCGGCGCTTACCGGATGGCGGTGACGAAAGCAATCATGCGGGCGGCGGAATGGGGGCGGACTGGGCAGTTTCCTCTTCCACTGCAGGAGCGTGTTCGTTCTTCAGCTTCTCGATCAGGCGGCCGAGTGTGGCACGCTGAACGAGGACGCTGAACAATACGGAGGCGAAGGTTGCTGCGAGGATCAAGTCGCGTGTGTCGCCTGGCGGGAGGGAAAGGGCGAGCGCGATCGAGATGCCGCCTCGCAGGCCGCCCCACCACAATACACGTCCAGCGCCCTTGTCCTGGAGCCGCGCGGCCGGGATGGTCTTGGTCGAGACGAAAATGCCCACTGCGCGCGCAATCAAGGTAAGGGGAATGGCAAGCAGGCCGAACACCAGTTCATTCACGCCAGGAATCAATACGATCATCTCCAGACCGATGAGCAGGAACAGCACCGAATTGAGCAATTCGTCGAGCAATTCCCAAAACTTAAGAAGATAGTCTCGCGTTACATCGCTCATGGCGTAGGTTACGCCATGATTGCCGATCAGCAATCCGGCGACTGCCATGGCCAACGGGCCAGAGATATGGAGCTGGCTGCACAGCGCATAGCCGCCCATCACGACTGCCAAAGTGATCAGGACTTCGAGCGTATATTCGTCCATTCCGGCGAGCGCGCGATAGCCTATGAACCCGGCAACCAATCCAACGATGATGCCGCCACCAGCCTCGATCGCGAATAGTTGTGCCCCCTCGGCAAGTGAAAAGTCGTTTCCGCTGACGGCCGCGCCCAACAGTATGATGAATACCACGATGCCCACGCCGTCATTGAACAGACTTTCCCCGGCAACTGCGCTCTGCAGCGATTGCGGTACGGCCTCTTCCTTGAGCACGCCGAGTACGGAAACCGGATCGGTCGGAGCAATCAGCGCGCCGAAAACGAAATACCAGATCGGCGCGATGGACAGACCAATCAGCACCCCGACGCCCCACATCGCGAGGCCGACCAGCACGGTCGAAAGCATCACGCCGACTGTGGAGAGCAATAGCACCGGAAGCCATGCGATCTTCAACCGGGCGAGATCCACATGCAGCGCGCCTGCGAACAGCAGGAAGCTGAGCATCCCCTGTAGCAATGTATCGGTGAAATTCATTTGCTGCAGCGTGTCGGTCACCTAATCGTCGAGCGTGACACCCGGAATGAACGCATTGGCAACCATCAGGCCGATGGCCGCAAGCGCGCCCATCACGGTCAGTCCAATG
>CAYPGL010000297.1:0-2732 GCA_964410035.1 uncultured Qipengyuania sp.
CGGCGGTGTTGCCGTGATCAAGGTCGGCGGCGCGACTGAAGTCGAAGTGAAAGAGCGCAAGTACCGCGTCGACGACGCGCTGCACGCAACCCGCGCAGCGGTCGAAGAAGGCATCGTCCCGGGCGGCGGTACCGCCCTGCTCTACGCCACCAAGGCCCTCAATGGTCTCGAAGGCGAGAACGACGACCAGACCCGCGGCATCGACATCGTTCGCCGTGCGCTTCAGGCACCGGTTCGCCAGATCGCGGCAAATGCCGGCCACGACGGCGCGGTTGTCGCAGGCAAGCTGACCGATGCCAATGACGACACGCTCGGCTTCAACGCAGCAACCGACACCTACGAAAATCTCGTCGCTGCTGGC
This sequence comes from uncultured Qipengyuania sp., assembly GCA_964410035.1. Lineage (GTDB taxonomy): Bacteria > Pseudomonadota > Alphaproteobacteria > Sphingomonadales > Sphingomonadaceae > Qipengyuania. The sequence continues at coordinate 362 of CAYPGL010000297.1, forward strand.
GTGATCGACCCGACCAAGGTCGTGCGCACCGCGCTGCAGGACGCAGCTTCGGTTGCCGGCCTGCTGATCACCACCGAAGCAGCCATCGTCGAGAAGCCGGAAGACAAGTCCTCCGGCGGCGGCGGCATGCCCGACATGGGCGGCATGGGCGGTATGGGCGGTATGGGCTTCTAAGCCTTACCGAACAGCCAACCGGCTAGAAAATACGAAGGCCCGGCGGAGCGATCCGCCGGGCCTTTTCTTGTACGTTGAGCATCCGGTGAGAAGTGGCGAAATGACAACCCTCGCTGTTCTCCTCCCGCGCCGCGGCCTAGCCGCCCTTGCGGCTCGCCTCGGCCGCCGCGATCACCTCTGCGGGCCAGGTCACTTGCGTCTGAGTCTGCGGGTTGAAGACATTGCCCGGATATTGCGCCGCTTCGGCGGCGGCGATTTCCTCGGCGGTCAGGAACTCGCTCGGCTCCAGCGCGAAGACATCTAGCCCGCGGCTGATCTCGGTCGCGTAGATGCGGCCGTCGTACCAATAAGCGCTCCAGTAACCGCCGGTGACGAGCTGGTCCTCGTCCACCGGGCCGCGGTCGAAATAGGCGATTTCGAAGGGGTTGGCTGCATCGGTGAAATCGATCACCGAAAGGCCGCCCTGGTACCATGCCTGCACGAATATATCGCGCCCCGGAACCGGGATGATCGAGCCGTTATGGGCAACGCAGTTTTCCTTATCGCCCTGCGGCGCGGGAAGCTTGTACATCCCGCGATAGCTCAGCTTGCCGTCCTCGATGGCGTAGAAAGCGTCGGCACCCCAGTTAGTGGGATCGCCAGCCTGGCAACGGGGACGTCCGCCTCCGCCCCATTCGTCAGTGAAAAGGACCTTGGTGCCGTCATTGTTGAAGGTGGCCGAGTGCCAATAGGCAAAGCCCTTGTCTGTCACGTCGTCGATCCGAACCGGCTTCATCGGGTCCGAAATGTCGAGGATAATGCCATTACCCGAACATGCGCCCGCCGCGAGGTTCTTCGCCGGGAAGACCGTGATGTCATGGCACTGATTCGTGACACTAGTATCCTGCGTTCCGTCGCCATGGTCGCCGCCGCGCCATAATCCTGCAATCTGGCCGTCACGCGCGAAGACCCGCGGACTGTCAACGACCCGCGCAGCCGCGGGATTGGCGACCGGGATCTCGACGACATCGATGCTGAACAGCGCGGTCTCGTCACCTGCCGTGTCGATGCAGCCTGCCAGTTCCTCATTGTCTCGGACGTAAGAGGTGCCCGAATTGTAGAGCACAATACGGTCGGCGTCGGAGCTCACGATCGAGTGGGTGTGGCTGCCGCGGCAGGTCTGGACGAGGCCCACCTGGCGCGGGCGCGTGATATCCGAGATGTCGAAGATGCGCAGGCCGCGGAAGCGATCCTCGCTAACCTTGCCGGTCACGCCCTCCAAACCGCAATCGATCCGTGCGCGGCTATCCTGCACGCTCATTACCAAGAGATCGCCGACGATCGAGACGTCGCCCTGTCCGCCGGGACATACGACCGAGGAAACGAGCTGCGGAACGCCGTCCTCGCCGAGGCGGTAGGCGTTGAAGCCGTGATAGTTGCCCGCGACCATGAGATCGCCCGAGAAGGCAATATCGGTATTGGCGAAATCGAGCAGCGATCCGCGCTTGCCGAACTGCGGCTTGTCGCCCTCTTCCTCGCTGTCCGCTTCGGTGCCGGCAGGCTTCTCTTCCTCATCATCCTTCTCAATGAGGGGCTGCAACTGGGCCGGGTTTTCTGGATCGAAGAAGCCAGTAGGCTTGGGCTGGGCGGCAACGAGGCGGAGATTTGAGATCGCCTCTTCCGCATCACGGAAGCCAGCGGCAAGCCGCGCTCGCGGATCGGTCGACAGTTCGGCGAGGATCGCGTTCATCCGGTCGATCTCGGCCTGCTGGTCGCTCACCACCTCGTTGGTGAATTCGAACATCACCGGCTCGTAGGCGCTGCCGGGCGCATCATGCAGGCGCTCCACCATTTCGAGAGCGCCCTTATGGTGGGCGATCATCCGCTGGAGGAACAGGCGATCGAACTCGGTGCCATTGGCCGCGGCCAGCGCTGCCATCTGCTCCGCAGTGGCCATACCCATCATCGCGTGATGACTGCCATGCCCCTGATGCATCGCATGGGCCATCTCGAGCGGCTCACCACGCGCTTCGAGCCATTCGCGCATGAACTTCATCTCGTCGCTCTGGCCCGCCCCGATGCGGTCGGCGGTCTTGAGAATCGCGTCATTATTGGTGCGCGCCTTGACCAGATCAGCCATCTCTACCGCCTGCTGGTGGTGGACGATCATGCCCTGCATGAAAGCAACGTCGGCGGGCGAATAGCGCGTGTCCGAAAG
>CAYPGL010000298.1:0-2712 GCA_964410035.1 uncultured Qipengyuania sp.
ATGGTCAAAACCGCGCGGGAAGGGGGAATGGAGTTCCTTCTCATCAATCACCCCCTCGATTGCCCGATCTGCGATCAGGGCGGCGAATGCGATTTGCAGGACCAGTCAGTCGCGTATGGCCGCGGGGCCACGCGTTACACCATGAACAAGCGCGCGGTGACCGAGAAATACATGGGTCCGCTGATCAAGACGATCATGACCCGCTGTATTCATTGTACCCGCTGCGTGCGATTCAGCGAGGAGATCGCCGGGGTCGATGAAATCGGCGCGGTCGGCCGCGGCGAGGACATGCAGATCACTACCTATCTCGAGCAGGCTGCCGAGCACGAATTGTCTGCCAATGTAATCGACCTCTGTCCGGTCGGAGCACTAACCTCGCGTCCCTATGCGTTTGAAGCGCGTCCTTGGGAGCTTAAGAAGACGCTCAGCATCGATGTATCCGATGCAGTGGGAGCGAATATCCGCCTCGACAGCCGCGGCCGTGAAGTCATGCGCGCGCTTCCGCGTATCAATGACGACGTCAACGAGGAGTGGATTTCGGACAAGGCGCGCTACCAAGTAGACGGCCTTTCGCGTCGCCGCCTCGACAAGGTCTTCATGCGCAAGCGGGGAAAACTGCAGGCAGCAACCTGGGACGAGGCTTTCAAGGCGATCGCGAAAGCCAAGCCGGGCAAGGACATTGCAGCAATTGCCGGTGACATCGTCGATTGCGAAACGATGTTCGCAGCCAAGGCGCTACTAAGAGCCTGTGGTTCGACACTGCTCGAAGGCCGTCAGACCGGGATGGACTATGATGCGTCGAGCCTCGCCGCGGTCAATTTCAATTCGACTTTTGCCGGTATCGAAACCGCCGATGCTATCTTGATCGTCGGGAGCCACATTCGCTGGGAAGCACCGCTCGTGAATGTGCGCATCCGAAAGGCGGTGAAGCGCGGGGCGAAGGTCTTCGTAATCGGGGCCTTCTGGGACACCACCTATCAAGCGGTATTCCTTGGCGACGATCTCTCGGCACTCGGCGATCTGCCCGATGAAGTGGCCGATGTGTTCAATTCCGCAGAACGGCCGGCCATGATCTTGGGTGGCGCCGCCTTGGCACAAGGTGCGCTTGGAGCCGGTCTCCGCTTCGCCGACCAATTCAATTTGGTTAGTGATGGCTGGAACGGCTTCAACGTACTGCATTTCTCTGCTGCGCGTATGGGCGGACTGATGCTCGGCTATGCACAGAAGGGCGGGATAAATGATATCGTCAAAGCGAACCCCAAAGTGGTAATCAGCCTCGGCGCGGACGAGATGGATTTCGAGCCCTTCGCCGATGCACTCAAGATTTATATTGGTCATCACGGCGACAAGGGCGCGCATGCAGCGGATATCATCCTGCCGGGCGCGAGTTATGCCGAAAAGGATGGAACATACGTAAACACCGAAGGCCGCGTTCAATTCGCGGAGAAGGCCGTCTTCGCGCCGGGCGATGCGCGCGAGGACTGGACCATCATGCGCGCTCTGGCAGATGCGCTGAAGGTCGAAGTCGGTTTCGACAATTTCGCTCAGTTGCAGGCGGCAATGATTGCTGAAGTTCCTGCGCTCGGCGAGGAAGGTCTCGCAGATCTAGGCGTGTTGCCAAAAGCGAATGCGAAAGCAAAGGCCGATGGTGCTATCAGTGCTTATCCGATCAAGGACTTTTACCTCACCAACCCGATCGCGCGGGCCAGCGAGGTGATGCAGCGCTGTTCGGCAGAACTGCTCCACGGCGGCGAACTCGCGGAGGCCGCGGAATGACTGAGTTCTTTCAGTCCCTCGGGATGCCCTACGAGTGGGCGTGGGGAGTGGCTACCATCACCGGCATCCTGCTCATCGCACTACCACTGATGCTGGCGGTAGCCATGATCATCTATGTCGACCGCAAGGTGTGGGCGGCGATCAACCTGCGTCGGGGGCCCAACGTGGTCGGCCCCTTCGGGCTGCTGCAAAGCTTTGCCGACGGTCTGAAGGTCTTTCTGCAGGAAACCATCATCCCCAGTGCGGCCAACAAGGGCATCTTCATCCTCGCCCCGATTGTGACTTTCACGGTGGCTCTTGCGGCGTGGGCGGTGATTCCGTTCAGTGCGACCGCCGTGCTGGCCAATATCAATGTCGGCCTGCTCTACATCCTCGCGATCAGTTCGCTCTCGGTTTACGGCGTGGTGATGGCGGGTTGGGCGTCCAACTCGAAATACCCCTTCTTTTCCGCCATGCGCGCCGCTGCACAGATGATCAGCTATGAGGTCTCTATCGGCTTCATCCTGGTCAGCGTGGTTCTCTACGCCGGGACGTTCAATCTGAACGAGATCGTCATGGCGCAGAAGGGGCACGGCTTCGGGATCGTTAACGGCTATGCCTTCAACCTGTTGCTCTTCCCGATGTGGGTGATGTTTTTTATCTCCAGCCTGGCCGAAACGCAGCGCGTACCCTTCGACCTGACCGAGGCCGAAAGCGAGCTCGTCGCGGGTTACCAGACCGAATACAGTTCAATGAGCTTTGCGCTCTTCTGGCTTGGCGAATACGCCAACATCCTCCTGATGTGCATGCTCAACGCGCTGCTGTTCTTCGGTGGATGGCTGCCGCCAATCGATTGGGCACCGCTCTATTACGTGCCGGGAATCGTCTGGCTGCTGCTGAAGGCGTTCTTCTTCTTCTTCATGTTCAGCTGGGTTATGGCGACCGTTCCGCGTTACC
>CAYPGL010000299.1:0-2694 GCA_964410035.1 uncultured Qipengyuania sp.
GTAGCGTCGAACTTCTTCGTGAGAACGGGGTGAACTCGCTGAATTTCGATCTCACGTATGGCCTGCCGCACCAGTCTCGGTATGACCTGGATGATAGCTTGCAGCGCACACTCACCATGGGTCCCGATCGTATAGCGCTTTTCGGTTATGCTCATGTTCCGCATTTGATTGCGCGACAGCGGGTCATCGACGACAGTGCGCTTCCGGGCCAGGAAGAGCGCTTTGCCATGGCCCAACTCGGCCATTCTCTGCTTTCGGAGCAAGGCTACCGTCCCATCGGGTTCGACCATTTTGCCAAACGGACTGATCCGCTCGCCCACGCATCCGCCGCAGGGATGCTGCGCCGGAATTTTCAGGGCTTCACGGACGACACCTCGCCGGTCCTAGTCGGTCTCGGCAGTTCGGCGGTGAGCAATTTCCCAGAGTTGCTCGTGCAGAACGAGAAGAACAGCGGCCGTTACAGAATGCTTGTAGGTCAGAGTATGCTGCCGACGACAGTTGGCATCGTTCGAACTGAAGATGATCGCTTACGCGGTGAAATCATCGAGGGCCTGCTATGCCGCGGCAGGGCGAAGATCGAACAAGTGATGGATCAGGATCTGCTCCATGCGCTAAAACCATTTACCGATCTTGATCTCGCAATTTTTGACGAAGAGCAACTGTCCATAACGCCAAGCGGTTTACCTTACTCAAGAGTGATCGCGGCATTGTTCGATAGATATCGCCAGCCATCCGCCCGTCGGTTCAGTTCGGCCGTCTGACACGGTCCAATAGGAGTTGATTTATGCCCTTGTGGTTCCTTCCTGCTCTCATTGCGTTTTTTGCCGTCGCTAGCCTGGCCGCGGGAGTATGGCTCCTTCTCCACCTCCGCGATGTCGCTCGCCTCTTTCGCGGCGAAAATCCTGGTCAAATAGTGAGGGGCCCGGGGCGACGGAGGGCGACACCGGCAGCAGTTTGGACGGCGTTGGCCATATTCAATGTGGGTTGGGTTGCGTGCTTCGTAATTTGGCTGTTCGTTCTGAGCGGCGAAGCGAACGTGTTTATTGATGCGAAGGGTTGAGGGAGGGAAAATTTCAACACAAGATTTGCATTTAGCCAATCTTTCAATAATCCATTATCTCCAAAGACATAGTGAACAGCGAGTCATCCGGCATCGCTGCATCAATGGGTGAGAGCACTACAGAAATGCCTCTTCGTGACACAAAGCCCATGACCGCCAGGCAACTCGGCCTCATTGTTGAGGATGCGGCCAGCGAAATTTACATATTCTCGGTGACGGATTTCAACTTTCTTCTCGTCAACAGGGGGGCAAGAGAGAACCTGGGATACAGCTTCGAGGAACTAAGTAACCTGACCCCCTGGGACCTCAAACCCGAGCTGAGCGAAGCCCAATTTCGCGAGAAAGTCAGACCGCTTCTGGATAGTGACAGCGGTGATCTCGTTTTCGAGACCGTTCATCAACGCAAAGATGGCAGTCTATACGATGTCTCGGTGCATCTTCAGTTATTGCGCCAGGATGAGGAGCGAATTTTCTTCGCAGCTATTCGCGACATTACCCATGAGAACAAACTTAAGCGCGCTCTTGTCGAACGCGGCGAAGAGTTGGAAGTGGCCTTGGCGAGCCGCGAAGTCCTTCTCCAGGAAGTTAACCACCGCGTCAAAAACAGCCTGCAGGTTGTGACTGCCTTGCTGCAGCTGCACGAAAGAGAGGCGAAGGATCATAATCTGAAAGCTGCGCTCCTCGATGCACGAAATCGCATCGCGGTAGTCGCATCAATTCATCAACGTCTCTACATGAGCGGCGAGCACTCACTGGTCGACGTAGGTGAATTTCTAGAAGAGCTCGTTACAGCTACGATCCGCTCTTTGTCCATTCAGGACCGAATTTCGACAAAGCTCGATCTGCAGCACGGAATTTCTCTCGGGATAGACCGTGCAGTGCCACTCGCGTTGGTCGTAGCCGAACTGTTAACCAACAGTTTGAAGTATGCCTTTCTCGAGGAGGAGCAGGGAACCGTTGGTGTCGATCTGAATTCTGACGGTAACGCGATAAGTGTAAGGATTCACGATAACGGCGTGGGGATCGCCCACTCTCAGCCGAGTTCTAATCAAACTGGCTTGGGCACGAAGATTATCCGCGCCTTGAGTAAGCAGATTAGGGCCACATTATCTGAGGAGAGCGACCGAGGTGGCACTGAAGTCACGTTGGTCATCCCACTGAAATGAGATTCATCCGCAAGCGTTTTTGAACTATGAAAATTCTGATTGTTGAAGACGAAGCTCTGATTGCGATGAGCATCGAGGCTGTCTTGGAAGATAACGGTTACGATGTCGTAGAGATAGCGGACGACGAAGCGTCGGCGATACTTGCGGCAGCTCGGCATAATCCCGAACTCGCTCTGGTGGATATGCGCCTTGCGGGAGGCGATAGTGGCTTAAGCGTTGCGCAAAAGCTGAATGCGATGGGAGTTGCAGTAGTATTCGCCACAGGCAACTGCCCAGGTCCGGCAATCGAAAATCTCGCTATCGGGTGCCTGCATAAGCCGCTTTCGGACGATCAGATCATCGTGGGTTTGTCGCTAGCCGATGCGAAACGTCGAGGTGCTGCCCATCTTCCGCCGCCACCACCTGGAATGCATCTTTTCGATCGGTAATTCGAGGTGTCTTCGGCTGCTTGCCAAATAGATAATCATC
>CAYPGL010000300.1:0-2664 GCA_964410035.1 uncultured Qipengyuania sp.
TGCTCAGGCAAGGGGCCGCGCTCAGGGTCTATTCTCCTGTGGTGGAGAAGCCCGACTTCAAACCGACCGGCGATCTTGTGGGGGTGCCGAATGTGCGCATGCCGGTAAAGGGCCGCGGCGAATATCGCCTTCCCCTAGGCCTCGACGAGAAAGCCCGCCGCGATCTGTCGGAGTTTGCACCGAACCTGATCCACATTGCCTCGCCGGATCCCACCGGGCACGCGGCGCTAAAATGGGCGCGCAAGCATGATGTGCCTGTACTGGCCAGTGTCCATACCCGCTTCGAGACCTATCCGCGGTATTACGGCCTGGCGTTCCTCGAACCAGCAGTGGAAGCCTTGCTGCGCCGCTTCTACAATCGCTGCGATGCGTTGGTCGCGCCCTCGCAAAGCCAGATCGATGAACTCAAATCGCAGGACATGCATCGCGATATCACGATCTGGTCGCGCGGTGTCGACCGCGAGGTTTTCGATCCTTCCAAACGTGACATGGAATGGCGCCGCTCCAATGGGCTTGGCGACGACGACGTAGCGATCGTGTTCTTGGGACGCCTGGTGATGGAGAAGGGCCTCGACGTATTCGCCGATGCGATCGTCGAACTGCGCAAGCGGCAAGTACCGCACAAGGTACTCGTGATCGGCGATGGGCCCGCTCGCGGCTGGTTCGAGAAGTCGCTACCCGGTGGCACATTCGTCGGCTTCCAGACCGGGAAGGACCTAGGCCGAGCACTAGCGAGCGGGGATGTCTTCTTCAATCCCTCGATTACCGAAACATTCGGTAATGTGACACTCGAAGCGATGGCTTGCGGGCTGCCGGTGGTAGCGGCGGGGGCTACAGGTGCCGCCAGCCTAGTCAAAGATGGAGAAACCGGACGACTCGTCTCTCCGGGCAAGACCGATGCCTTTTCAAAAGGCTGCGCCGAGGCACTTGCCCCCTACTGCACCGACCATGCCTTGCGTCTCGCCCATGGCAGGGCAGGCGAAATGACCGCACGTTCCTATTCCTGGGATGCGATCAACCAGGCGGTCGTGGACACATACTTGCGGTTACTCTCCAACCGCTCGGCCGTACGCCAGCTCAGCTGAGAACTCCCTGCGATCTCATCCGGAACGCGTACCAAGTCAGGAAAAGCGTGGTCGCCCAGATAGCGATTGGCAGGCCGATCCCGGCCATTTCGGCCGGCAGTTCGATAAGCACACGCTGATATATCGTGGTGCCGAAAAGGCCCACCAGAGCGACCAGCATCGCGGCCACGGCATGGCGCGAACGCAGCAGGATCAGGATCGAACCGGCCAGCGCGCCCCACACACCCAGGGCCCACAGGGCATCTGCCCAGGCGGGAAAATCGGTGACGTAGACGATCGCCTCGTCAGACATGCCCAGGCCCTCAAGCATACCGAGCTGCGTGCTCGTATAGCTCCAGCAGCCGATCGCGTTCCACAGAAGCGTGAGGATACCTACCACCCACAAGTGCCATGGCGTTTTGGTTTCCACATTCATAAACCGAGCCTCCCCATCAACTCGCATACCCGGAGGCATCATAGTCTTTTGTTCGGCAATGGCAAAATACCGAAACACTCCCTAAGTCGCACAACCATGGCCGACCTATTCGCCGACGATCCACCTCCGTCATCGCGCGCAGCAACGCTGCGCGAGGATGCGCCTTTAGCCGACCGACTCCGACCGACCAGCCTCGATGATGTTATCGGCCAGGATCATCTGACCGGGACCGAGGGGGCCATTGGACGCTTGGTCGCTGCTGGTCGCCTGTCGAGCATGATCCTATGGGGTCCCCCCGGCACGGGCAAGACCACCATCGCCCGGCTGCTAGCAGACAGCGTAGGAATGCGCTTCGAAAGCGTGTCCGCTGTCTTCAGCGGGGTAGCCGATCTGAAGAAGGCCTTCGCTGCTGCGGACAAAGCCGCCGAGGCAGGCCAGCGCACTTTGCTCTTCGTGGACGAAATCCACCGGTTCAATCGTGCTCAGCAGGACGGATTCCTCCCCTTCGTCGAGCGCGGAACGGTCACACTGGTCGGTGCCACCACCGAGAATCCGAGCTTCGCACTAAATGCCGCGCTTCTCAGCCGCGCGCAGGTGTTAATCCTTCAGAGGCTGGACCGCGAGGCATTGGGGCACTTGCTGGGCCGGGCCGAAGATCTGGAGGGCCCCCTCCCCCTCACCGCCGAAGCGCGCGATGCGTTGATTGCCAGCGCCGACGGTGACGGTCGCTTCCTGCTCAACCAGGCCGAAACGCTTTACAACGCAAAGATCGAGGAGCCGCTCGATCCCGCCGCGCTCGGCAAGTTCCTGCAACGGCGCGTGGCGGTCTACGACAAGGACCGCGAGGGGCATTACAACCTCATCTCCGCCCTGCACAAGGCGGTCCGGGGAAGCGACGTGCAGGCGAGTCTCTATTACCTCGCGCGCATGTTGACCGCAGGTGAAGAACCGCGCTTCTTGGCACGTCGGCTCGTCCGTATGGCGGTGGAAGACGTCGGCATGGCCGACCCGCAGGCGTTGGTTCAATGCATGGCCGCCAAGGATGCCTATGAATTTCTGGGTAGCCCCGAAGGCGAACTCGCGTTGGTTCAGGCCTGCACCTATCTCGCCACGGCACCCAAATCCAACGCAGTCTACAAGGCGCAGAAAGCGTCTTACAGGTCA
>CAYPGL010000301.1:0-2658 GCA_964410035.1 uncultured Qipengyuania sp.
TCCAGCGCTTTCCCACCTGGATGTGGCGCAATACGGTGATGCCGAAACTGCTGAAGGACCTTCGCTCGGTCAATGAAGCCCGCGGAAAGGACAAGCAGGTCGGTTTCTACGGGCTCGATATCTACAACATGTCCGGCTCGATCGAGGCGGTTCTCGCTTATCTCGACGAGCATGATCCCGATGCGGCGGCTGTCGCAAGAGAGCGCTATGGCTGCCTCACGCCGTGGGAGGACGATCCGGCGATCTATGGCCGCGCCGCACTGAGCGAGGGTTACGCGGAATGCGAAGACGCGGTCGTCTCGCAATGCCGCGAGCTGCTCGAACGCTCGCTCGAACAGGATGGCGACAGTTTCGGCGCGGCGATGAACGGGCGGCTGGTCGCGTCTGCGGAGCGCTATTACCGCGTGATGTATTATGGCGGGTCGGAAAGCTGGAACCTGCGCGACAGTCATATGGTCGAAACGCTCGAACATCTGCTCGAGCAGAAGGGGCCAGACGCCAAGGCCGTGGTCTGGGCCCATAACAGTCATATCGGCGATGCGCGCGCGACGGAAATGGGAAGCGTCCGGGGCGAGCACAATCTCGGCCAGCTGGCGCGCAAGAAATGGGGCGACGACGTCGCCCTGATCGGCTTCGGTACGCATACCGGCACCGTCAGCGCCGCGACCGACTGGAACGGCGAACGCGAGATCAAGAAGGTCAACCCCTCGCGCCGCGACAGCTATGAAAGGCTGTGCCACGATAGCGGCGTCGAGCGCTTCCTGTTCGATCTGCGAGAGAATCAAGCCTTGCGCGACCGCTTGCAGGAACCCCGCCTCGAACGGTTCATCGGCGTGATCTATCGCCCCGAAACCGAGCGCATGAGCCATTACGTAGAGGCGGTCCTGCCGCGGCAATTCGATGGCTATTGCTGGTTCGACGAAACGAGCGCGCTGCAACCGCTGACCGCTGACGAACCCGATGCCGTACCGCCGGATACCTTCCCCGCAGGGCTCTGAGGGGAGGCGAGAAAGGGCGCGCGCTGGGGCAACTTCGATATAGGGCCACCTTCAATTTGACTCAGCGGTCTAATACAGGGGAAGCTCGACGCAGTGACGGATGATCGGGATCAGGAACGGAAGGCCGAGCAGCCGCAGCGATTGAGGCGGGAGATGGGGCTCCCGGCGGTCGTCGCCCTGGGAGTAGGAGCGATGGTCGGGGCGGGCGTCTTCGTCCTGACCGGCCTTGCCGCCGGCGAGGCCGGACCCGCTTTGTTGCTCGCCTTCCTGCTCAACGGGGTCATCGCGCTGATCATCGGCGGATGCTATGCGGAGCTTTCCACCATGATGCCGCAAACAGGCGGAGCCTATGTCTGGGCCCGGCCCGCGCTCGGAAATCGATGGGGTTTCTTTACCGGCTGGAGCAGCTGGTTCGCCCAGTTGGTCGCCTGCGGTTTCTACGCGGCTTCGTTTGGCTCGTTTGCTTCCGAACTGATCGCGCAGCTCGGCGTTGGTGGCGGCGTGGACCCCACTCTGATGGCGGCGATCGCGCTGGCGCTGTTCGTCGGGATCAATTGCATCAGCACGCAGAATTCCAGCGTTGCGCAAATCCTGATGGCGGGACTGCAGGTCGGCGTCATCGCGGTGTTCATCGGGTTCGGATTGAGCGAGATACTGGGGCAGGAGGCGCCGGTGGAATCCTTCTCGCCCTTCTTTCCCGAAGGCCCGGTGGGGTTGCTCGCGGCCATGGGTCTGACCTTCATCGCTTTCGAAGGTTTCGAGATCATCGTTCAAAGCAGCGAGGAAGCGCGCGAGCCTTCCAGAATGATCCCGCGCGCGATCGGGATCAGCATCGTTACGGTGGTCACCCTCTATATTCTGACGGCGGCGGTGCTGCTGGGAACGGTTAACCCCCCGGCCGGCACGACCGGATATGACCACCTCGCATCCCTCGGTGAGCTGGGTCTGGTGATCACTGCCGGCCAAGTGATACCCTACGGAACCGAGATTTTGCTGGTCGCGGCGCTGGCCAGCACTGCGAGCGCGTTGAATGCAACGATCTTCGGCTCCACCCGCGTGGCGCTCGCCATGGCGCGCAATGCCGACCTGCCTGAACGACTGAGCGCGGTCACGGAGCGAGGCGCGCCGGTCACAGCGCTGCTCGTCAACGGGGCGATCATCCTCACCGCGGTGGTGGTCCTTCCGATTAAGGACATTGCCGCCAGCACCGACATCATGTTCATCCTAGTGTTCGTATTGGTTGCGCTGAGCCTGCTCAGACTCCGCAAATCCATGCCCGAGCGGGATCGGCCGTTCCGCATGCCATTCTCGCCCTATCTTCCCAGCTTCGCAATCCTTTGCGGAGTGGCATTGGCGCTGTCGTTGTACCATGTCAGCCTGGCAGCCTGGATCGTCGCCACAATCTGGTTTGTGATAGGGTGGGGCCTGCGAGCTTATCGAAGATTCGCTGATTGAACGGATCGTCCGGCTCTGTCAGAGCATGGGGGATCGGCGAAAGGCCTGTCAGCGGCCACGGATGAGCCGCAACTCGAGATCGCGGATGATCACCGGCGGCTGCAGGTTCGTGATGCGGCTGTAGGGGACGTCGGCAGGTAGCAGCTCGAGCTTGGCCACGTGGCCCTCGCCGAACCGGTAGCCGTTCGGGTGGAGCTGGAACACC
>CAYPGL010000302.1:0-2651 GCA_964410035.1 uncultured Qipengyuania sp.
CCGGATAACCGGAATAGTCGAGTGCATTCACACCGATGAAAATGTCTCGCGAGTGAGAAGTTTCAGCAAAGGCAGTGGTCAGTGCGAGGAAGACGAGATTGCGCGCCGGGACGTAAGTGACGGGAATATCCTCGGCCAAGCCGCCTTTGGGCACGTCGATATCCGCCGTCAGTGCCGAACCGCCGAACTGACGCAGGTCCAGCGGCAATTCGACGTGCCTCTCAACCCCCAGCTTTTCCGCAATCACGCGCGCTGACTGGAGCTCACGAACATGGCGCTGCCCGTAATCGATCGTCAGCGCATGAACTTCGAAACCTCGTTCACGCGCGAGCGCAGCGGTCACCATGGAATCGAGTCCGCCCGAAAGCAGGACGACCGCAGGACCGAAATGTTGGTGGGAAATATGCGTCATGCGGGGGCAGCTAGGCGCTGGTACCCCGCGCCGCAAGACTATCGGCAGCGACCCGTATGCCGCGCCTCGGCCGAAAACTGGAACGGCCGCCCGTCGACGATGCCTTGGCTGTCGATCTGAACAAGTTTGCTACCTTCCTTGCGGATATGGGTGCGGCCATAACCATTCCCAGGGCAGGTATACTGGACCGTAATCTCACTGTTTCCATCTTCGACGACGAAGCGGTTACAGCCCTTTTCACTATGGCGAAGCTGGATAAACTCGCGCCCGCTCCGAACGCACAGGTTACGGGGCGTACTGCCATCCCGATAGCGCAATTCCCAACCGCCACGTTCGAGAGTGTCAAGCATAGCGAGAGAGGATTGCGCGAGCGCCGCGCCGCCCAAAAGGACAGCAGGCACGGCCGCAATTGCTGCGGCGATCCAGGCAATTCTACGCTTCGACATCAATTTCATCTCTAGCCTTATAACACATTCGCATGCTGAAAGGGTTGATGCACACTCTAAATATATTACGATGAACCGTTCTAGAACAGCGATGAATTGTTTTTACCTGCCAATTCAGACTTCGATAGGGAACTTCTTCGAACAGAATGCACAATCCACTACGATCTTTCCCTGGTCGTCGCGCATTTCCTTGCGGTCTTCCTCGGGAAACTTGGCCAGGACGTCCTGATAATGCTCGATTGAGCATCGGCAGCCGCGCTCGATCACAGCGCCCTGCTCGATCCGCACTTCCTGCTCCTCGTGAAAGAGGCGCCAGACGATAGCTTCCAGCGACAGGGTGGTATCGAGCATTTCGTCGTGCTTCACCGATCCCGCGAGGATGGCGACATGCTCCCATTCCGGGTGGTCGAGACGGGCGTGCAACCGTTCGCGGCCCTCCTCGCCGTCAGGCAGGTGTTGGACCAGCATGCCCGCCGCGCTGCATATGCCCCCGCTTGACCTTACCGCCGTGCGGATCAGCGTCGGGACCTGCTCCGACTGGAAGAAGTAGGCCTCGCAGGCTTGCGCCAGCGTCTCGCCTTCGAGCGGGACGATACCTTGATAGCGCCCCTTGCCCTTTGCGACATCGAATGTGATGGCAAGATAGCCCTTGCCGAACAGCGCAAAGAGCGAAGGATTGGCGCCGAGTTCCGCCAGTCGCGAACGGTCGAAATCTACATAACCGCGCAGTTCGCCGCTCTTGTAGTCGCATACTAGAAGGTTCACTGCACCAGCTTCTGTCTGGGCCTGCAGGGTCACCTGGGATCCGTCATTCTTGAGAAGCGAGCCCATTAGCGTGGCCAGCACCAGCGCTTCGGCGAGCAGATGCGTGATCGGTGCGGGATAATCGTGTGCCCCGAGGATTTCGTCGAGCGCGCGATCGAGCCTGACAATTCGCCCGCGCGTGTCGCGCGAGGGGATGGTGAAGGCAAGAGTGCGGCCCGAAAAGGTCTCTTCGGCGTCGGGATCGGTCTGCGTCATGCGCGCGCATATGGGAACGCTGAGGCAGAATAAACAGGGTGGAGGCTAGCCGCCGATCTTCCCAAAACACCACAGCAGGATCGATTTCTGCGCGTGGATGCGGTTCTCCGCTTCGTCGAAGACCACCGATTGCGGACCTTCGAAAACCTCCTCGGTGACCTCGTCTCCGACATGGGCGGGAAGGCAGTGGAGGAATTTCGCATCGGGCCGGGCAAGACCCATCAGCTCGCCGCCGACCTGGAAGGGTGTCATCGCCGCCAGCTTCGCCTGCGCATGGTCTTGGCCCATCGAAACCCAGGTATCGGTGACGACGATGTCCGCCCCGCGCGCTGCTTCAGCGGAATCCTGCGTCAGTGTGACCCGCGCTCCGCCCTTTCGCGCCAGTTCGACGAATTCGGAGTCGGGCTCGTAGCCTTGCGGAACGCCGATGCGGACATTGAACTTGAAAACACCCGCGGCCTCGAGGATCGAGTGCAGCACATTGTTGCCATCCCCGAGCCATGCGAGTTCGAGGCCGGGCAAAGCCTTGCCATGTTCGACCATGGTCAGGAGATCGGCGACGATCTGGCAGGGGTGAGAGCGATCGGTCAGACCGTTGATCACCGGCACCTGGGCATGATGCGCCAGTTCTTCGGCCTTGGCATGATCATCGGTGCGGATCATGATCGCATCGACCATCCGGCTGAGGACACGCGCCGTATCGGCAACACTTTCCCCGCGACCTAGCTGGCTGGTCCCCGAATCGAGGATCAGCGCCGATCCGCCGAGCTGCC
>CAYPGL010000303.1:0-2648 GCA_964410035.1 uncultured Qipengyuania sp.
TGAGCTGGGCGAGACAGAAGATGTCTGAGCGGTGGATGATGATGGTATTGGCGCTCGGAAGGTCGAGTCCGCTCTCGACGATGGTGGTGGCGAGGAGGACGTCGTACTTGCCCTCGTAGAAAGCGCTCATCCGCTCCTCGATCTCGCCCGCGCTCATTTGACCATGCGCGGAGACGAATTTCACCTCGGGCACGTTCTCATGCAACCAGTCGGAAATCTGCTCCATCTCCGAAATCCGAGGGACCACAATGAAACTTTGTCCGCCGCGATGGTGCTCACGCAGCAGCGCCTCGCGCATCACCATGTCGTCCCATTCCATGACGTAGGTCCGAACGGCGAGACGATCGACGGGTGGGGTCTGTATCGTCGAAAGTTCACGCAGACCGGTCATCGCCATCTGCAGCGTACGCGGGATCGGGGTGGCGGTTAGGGTAAGCATGTGCACATCGGCACGCAGTTGCTTGAGCTTTTCCTTGTGCGTCACGCCGAAGCGTTGTTCCTCATCGACAATCACGAGGCCGAGATTCTTGAAGTCCGTTTGCTTGGAAAGGATTGCGTGCGTGCCGACGACGATATCGACTTCGCCCGTCGATAAACCATCCCGCGTGTCCTTCAATTCCTTAGCCGGTACCAGGCGTGACAGGCGGCCGACATTCAGCGGGAAGCCGTTGAAGCGCTGACTGAAATCCTCGTAGTGCTGGCGAGCGAGCTAGGTAGTGGGGGCGACCACCGCGACCTGCTGGCCGTTCATTGCCGCGACAAAGGCGGCGCGCAATGCGACTTCGGTTTTTCCGAATCCGACGTCGCCGCAGACCAAACGGTCCATGGGCTTCCCGCTGCCAAGGTCGCTAAGAACGTCCTCGATGGCACGTTCCTGATCGTCGGTTTCTTCGTACTGGAATCGGTCGAGGAACTGGTTGAACGAAGCGTCGTCCACATCGAACACCGGCGCTCTTTTTAGCGCACGTTGAGCCGCGACCTGCATAAGTTCGCCAGCGATCTCGCGAATACGCTCCTTGAGTCGCGCGCGGCGTTTCTGCCAGGCTTCGCCGCCAAGCCGGTCCAGCATGACTGCGTCTTCGGAAGATCCGTAGCGGCTAAGTACATCGATATTCTCAACTGGGATGAACAGCTTGTCGCCACCCTTGTATTCCAGCTGGACGCAGTCGTGTTTGGACTTGCCCACATTAACCGGCTCGAGGCCCAGATACTTGCCAATGCCGTGCTCGGTATGGACGATGAGGTCCCCCACGCTAAGTGCCTGCAGTTCGGCCAGGAAGGCGTCGGCATCCTTTCGCTTCTTCTTGCGTCGTACGAGCCGGTCGCCGAGGATGTCCTGCTCGGTCAGCAGTTCCATTTCGTAGTTTGCGAAGCTGGCCTCCAGAGGCAGCACCATCGCTGCGGGCTTGCCCTTTGCGCTCAGGCCAAGCGCTTCCTGCCAGCTATCCGCTAGCTGCACGGGCGCTCCCGCTTCGGAAAGGATCGAAGCGATGCGAGCGCGGCTGCCGGCCGAATAGGCGGCGATCAGCGGGCGCTTTCCTGCCTTGGCCAGTGCTTTCAGATGATCTGCCAGTACCGGATAGATATTATCGCCGCGCGCCCGCTCGGGGGCAAAGTCGCGGCCCGACTTGAAGCCGAAGTCGATTACCGTTTCACTCTCAGGTTCGTCGAATGCGGTTGCACGGTGGGCGGGTGCCTCATCCAGTACTGCCTTGAACTCGTCCTCAGTGAGGTAGAGCGCCTGAGGTTCCAGCGGGCGATAGCTGCCCTTGGCCTGTCCGCTCGCCGCCTTGCGCTGCTCGTAATAGTCTGTGACGTCCTTGATCCGCTCTTCAGCGGCGGCGAGAGAAGCGTTGTCGATGACCACCAGATCCTTGTCATCTAGGTGGTCGAACAGCGTGACGAGGCGATCCTCGAACAGAGGTAGCCAGTGTTCCATCCCGGCAAGGCGACGCCCTTCACTTACAGCTTCATATAGCGGGTCCTGGGTCGCATTAGCTCCGAACATCTCGCGATACCGGCTGCGAAAGCGCTTGATGCTCTCCTCGTCGAGCAGCGCTTCGCTGGCCGGGAGAAGGAGATGGCTTTCGAGCCGTCCCGTGCTCATCTGTGTATTGGGATCGAAGCTGCGCAGACTCTCGAGCTCATCTCCGAAAAAGTCGAGGCGCAAAGCCTCGTCCAATCCCGAAGGAAACACGTCCACGATCGAACCGCGGATCGCGTACTCGCCCTTGTCAATGACCGTGTCGGTCCGGCTATATCCCTGCTTCTGAAGCAGAAGCGAAAGGCTATCGCGCCCGATCTCGATACCGGGCTTGAACTCTCGCACGCTTTCGCGAATGCGGAAGGGCGTGAGCACACGCTGAAGCACGGCGTTCGCGGTGGTTACAATCAACTGCGCCTTTGCTTTTCCTGTCTGCAACTGGTGCAGTGCGGCGAGCCGTTTTGCGCTGACGGACAATGCTGGGCTCGCGCGATCGTAAGGCAGGGAGTCCCATGCCGGAAATTCGATGACGTCCAGTTCCGGCGCAAAGAACTTAGCGGCTTCGGCAATTCCGCGCATCGCTGCATCATCGGGTGCAATGAAGATCGCACGTCCGGTTCCGGCGCGGGCGAGGTCGGCCATTACCAGCGGCTGCGCGCCGCGG
>CAYPGL010000304.1:0-2642 GCA_964410035.1 uncultured Qipengyuania sp.
CGGACCGCTCGGCATGCTCGACCGGGAAGTCTATGCCACCTACGGCATCATTTCCTCGGTCCTGATTTTCGCCGCGATCATGGTATCGGCGCTCGGCACCCATAGCCGGATCCCCCTGCTCCACCGCCCCGTCGCCACGGGTGAGCGATACAGCGTCACGCGGATCTTTCGCGAAATGATCGAAACGCTGAGCGAGAAAAGCTTCCTCGCCCTGTTCTTCGCCACCGTCCTGTTCGCCATTGCCACCGGGCTCTCGGCCGCCCTCGCCTTCCTGATGCTGCGGTATTTCTGGGGGTTCGGGGAATTCCAGATTTTCATCTGGACCTGCACTGTCTTTTTCTCCGCCCTGCTCGGTTTCCTTCTGGCCCCTTGGGTCACGCGGCGGCTGGGCAAGAAACGCGCGACGATTATCCTGGGGCTTCTCGCATTCACCATCCAGCCGGCGCCCGTCCTTCTTCGCCTCGCGGGCCTGATGCCCGAGAACGGCGATCCGCTGCTTTTCCCTCTGGTACTGGGGATCAACGTGATCGACCTCGCACTCATCATCGCGGTGCAGGCGGTCTCCTACTCAATGATTGCTGATCTCGTGGAATCGAACCAGCTGCGCACTGGCCGCCGGAGCGAAGGGGTCTATTATGCCGCAATGACCTTCACCCGGAAGGTTACCCAGGGGATCGGGGTGGCGGCTGCCGGCGTGATCTTGTCGCTGATTGCCTTTCCCGAAGGCGCCGATCCAGACAATGTTTCGCCGGAAACGCTCTGGCGCTTGGGGGCCTTCTATGCCCCCACCCTGCTTTTGCTATGGCTGAGCGCACTGTATTTCGTTTCTCGCTACAGGATTGACAGGGCCGGTCACGAAGAGAACCTGCGCCGCCTGCGCGCAGCGGGTTGAGCGGAACCGCCGCGCCAGGCCTTCCGTTTCTGGGTCATGCCGGAACTGCCAGAAAACGAAGTTCAGCGCCTGATGCTGGAACGCGAATGTCTCAACCGCACCATCGAAGCGGTCGATCTGGGCGAGAATGTGAGCTATATCGAACTGCCCTGCGACAACGAGCGCGCTCGGCTGATCGGCCGGCAATTCACCGAGACGCGGCGGCATGGGAAGAACATTTTCGCCGGATCGAAGACGGGTCCGTGGATCACCGTCCATCTCGGCATGACCGGCAAGCTGATCCCCTTCGACGGGCCAGATGATCCGCCCGATCACACTAAGCTGCTGATCCGGTTCGAAGGCGACCGCCGTCTCGCATTTCGCTGTCCGCGCAAGCTCGGCCATGTCCGGGTGATCGATGATCCGGACGATTACATCGCGCAGCAGGGCTTCGGGCCCGACGCACTGGAAATCGGCAAGGTCGTTTTCGTTCAGGCCTTTGGCGAGACGCGCAGCGCGATCAAGGCTGCTTTGATGAAGCAGGAACGAATGGCCGGTCTGGGTAATCTGTGGTCGGACGAGACGCTGTTCCAGTGCGGCATCAACCCGGAAACCCGCACCAGCGATCTCGGCGATACGAAACTGATGGAGATACACCGCACGATGCGGGAAGTGCTGAAGGCCGTCGTCCGGACCGGCGCGCAATACGGCGATCTGCCGGAAGACTGGCTAATCCGCCACCGCAAGAAGGGTGCCGAATGCTGCCGGTGCGGAGGGGAAATCACCAGCGCGAAGGTCGGCGGACGGACCGCCTACTTTTGCGACAAGCATCAAGAATGAAGTAATATCCCAAGGTGGCGCGAGTGACGGGACTCGAACCCGCGACCCTCGGCGTGACAGGCCGATACTCTAACCAACTGAGCTACACCCGCGCATTTGCGCTGTAGCGCCCCTTGGGAGCCGCGCATCTAGTGGAGGCTCCGATTCCTGTCAACGCAAATTGGATGGGAAAATTCGCTCTTTTTGCCGGGGCTGGAGGGGTTGCCGATATTTACCGCAAATTTACCTTTCGGGCCGACTTTGGGTGCACGAAATCACGTGGGGCAAAACGGGGGTTTCTCTATGTTGCAGAAGGCATTTCTAGTCGCATCGCTTGTCATGCTGGGCGGCGGGGCCCTCGCCGCCAAATCGGCAATCGACATCCAGCACTCGTTCGCGCTGGAACCGCTTGCCAAATGAAAACTCCCGCCGAAGCGGGAGCCCTGCAATCAGTCGACCAGTATCAGTGCCGGAGTTTCCATCAGCTTCTTCAAGGCCTGAATGAAGCTTGCAGCATCGAAGCCGTCGACAACCCGGTGATCGCAGCTGATCGATATGTTCATCAGCTTGCGCTTTTCGATCCGCTCCGTGCCATCACTGCCTGTTACATACATCGGTCGTTCGATTATGCGGTTCGGGCCGATGATAGCCACTTCGGGACGATTGATGACCGGTGTGGTTGCTACGCCGCCCAGCGGTCCTAGCGAAGTGACGGTCAGCGTGCCGCCTTCCATGTCTTCTTTCTTCGCAGTGCCGCTGCGAGCAGCATCGGCAAGGCGCGAAATCTCGTTGGCGAGCTGCCACGGGTTCCTGGAGTGCGCGTTCTTGATGACCGGGACCATCAGCCCGGCATCGGTCTGCGCCGCCATGCCCAGATTGACCGCACCGTGGCGCGTCACCACGCCGCCCTCATCGTCGTAGCGGGCGTTGATCATCGGAAATTCGGGCAGCG
>CAYPGL010000305.1:0-2638 GCA_964410035.1 uncultured Qipengyuania sp.
TGTCTGCATCAAGGTTCCGCTGACGATCGACGGGCTCAAGACCTGCAAGAAACTTACCAGCGAAGGCACGATGGTCAATGTCACCCTGTGCTTCTCGGCCAATCAGGCGTTGCTTGCCGCGAAAGCGGGGGCGAGCTTCGTTTCGCCCTTCGTCGGCCGCCACGACGACAACGGTTTCGACGGCATGGAACTGATTGCCGACATCGCGCAGATCTATTCCAATTACGGCTTCGACACCGAAATCCTCGTGGCCTCGATCCGCAACCCAGTTCACGTGCTGCAGAGCGCGCTGATCGGCGCCGATGTCGCCACCATGCCGCCCAGCGTCATCAAGGGGCTGTTCAAGCACATCCTGACCGAGAAAGGCATCGATGGCTTCCTCGCGGATTGGGAAAAGACTGGTCAGAGCATTCCGACTTCCTAACTAGCACCCGTGGCAGACCAGACACCCCTCGACCTGTTCAAGCAGGCTCTGACCGGCACGGCGCGCGCCATTGCGCACGAGCCGGAGGTCGAGGTCTCCTGGAGCGCGGATAACCCGACGCAATCAGGCAAGAACTTCCGCGTGCCGCTGCCAGGCCGCAACCTCCCGCCCGATCAGGCGCGGGAGGCGCGAGGTTTTGCCGACAGTTTCGCGCTGAAGCTGCGCCATCACAACGAAGCGGTGCACGCCAAGGGCGCGCCGCCCGAACCAATCGCGCGCGCCTGTTACGACGCGATCGAGCGTGTGCGTTACGAAGCGGTTGGTTCGACTCGCTATTCGGGCATGAAGGGCAATCTTGACGCTGCAGTGGAGCAGCGTACCGCGAGCGATCCGATCGCACGTGCGAACGAAGCGAAGGAAGTGCCGCTGCCCACGGCGCTCTCGCTCATGCTGCGTGAGGCATTGACCGGCGAGGAAATTCCCGATCGCGCGAAGCCCGGTGTGGACATGGTGCGCGAGGAAATCCTCTCGCGTATCGGCACGGACATGGAAGACCTCGCCGGCGCGCTCGACAACCAGCGCGCTTTCCAAGACCTGACGCTCGACATGCTGAGGCATCTCAAACTCACGCTGCCCGATACGCCCGAGGACGAGGGGCGTGACGATGGCGATGACGAGGAAGGCGAAAAGCCGGAGGAAGACCAGGATTCCGACGAGGAAGACGAGGGCGAGGCTCAGCCTCAGGAAAGCGACGCCCGCGGCGAAACCGTTGACGGCGAGGCCGATGGCGATGCCGAGCAGGACGTCGAGGGCGAGCAGGAAATGTCCGATGGGGACCCCTCGGACGAGGATGGCGAGGGCATGCAGCCCGTCCGCCCGAACCGCCCGTGGACCGACCTTCCCGAAGATTTCGACTACGCGCATTACACCGACAAGTTCGACGAGGTCATTGAGGCGTCCGAGCTCTGCGATCACGAGGAGCTCGACCGGCTGCGCGCCTATCTCGACAGCCAGCTTGCGGGCCTGCAGGGCATCGTGACCCGGCTGGCCAACCGTCTGCAGCGCCGCCTTATGGCGCAGCAGAACCGTAGCTGGGATTTCGACCAGGAAGAGGGGCTGCTGGATGCCGCGCGCCTTACCCGTGTGGTCGTCAGCCCCGGCCATGCACTTTCCTATAAAATCGAGCGCGACACCGAGTTCAAAGACACCGTCGTCACCTTGCTGATCGATAATTCGGGTTCGATGCGCGGGCGGCCGATCAGCATCGCCGCGATCAGCGCCGACGTGCTCGCGCGCACGCTCGAACGCTGCGGCGTGAAGACCGAGATCCTCGGCTTCACCACCCGCGCGTGGAAGGGCGGCCAGTCGCGCGAGGCGTGGCTCGCCGACGGCAAGCCGCCCCATCCCGGGCGCCTCAACGATTTGCGCCACATCGTCTACAAGCAGGCCGACGAGCCGTGGCGCCACGCCAAGACCAATCTCGGCCTGATGATGCGCGAGGGCATCCTCAAGGAAAACATCGATGGCGAGGCGCTGGTCTGGGCCCATCGCCGCCTGCTCGCGCGGCCCGAGGAACGCCGCATCCTGATGGTGATCTCCGACGGCGCACCGGTCGACGACAGCACGCTCAGCGTGAACCATGCCGGGTACCTCGAAGCACACCTCCGCGGCGTGATCGACTGGATCGAGAAGCAGTCGCCGGTCCAGCTCGTCGCGATCGGCATCGGCCACGACGTGACCCGCTATTACAAGCGCGCGGTGACGATCATGGACGTCGAACAGCTCGGCGGCACGATGATCGAGCAGCTCGCGGGGTTGTTTGAGGAGGAGGGGTGATGGATTGGCTAACAATCACAGTTGGATGTGCAATCATCATAGGGTCGCTTGGGGCGATTTTCCGTCCCCAAAAGCAATATCGAAGCTCACCCAGTAATCAAAATGCCCGTTTGGCTGAGCTGGAAGCGGGTGCTCCTGAAAAATATTTTGAGGAGCGGCGGGAGCTCGAAGCCTACCCACCCAAGTTTGACCTGGCCAATCGGACTATCCGCCGCCTTGGTCTATTTTCGCTAATATTGGGATGCGCTCTAGTGATGTGGGCACTCGTTGGATGATCCCGATCGAAGCCGCCCCAATCAACGATGCCATGCGAGACACACACGCGGTGACGATCATGGACGTCGAACAGCTCGGCGGCGCGATGATCGAGCAGTTGGG
>CAYPGL010000306.1:0-2632 GCA_964410035.1 uncultured Qipengyuania sp.
TGAGCCCGTTATGGTACCTGAATTATGAAGACCGTCGGTGGTCGCATCGTTGAGGTCACAGGTCGGACCATTCATCCGAACTACTGTGTTTCCATCGAAGTAAGAGATTCCTGTCGGCAGACTGTCCGTGACGGTAACGCCGCTTGCTGTCGCACTACCCGCTGCGTTCGAAACAGCGATGCAGTATTCGATCACAGCGCCAGGAATGGCCTTGGGATTTGTCGTGCCGCTTACTGGATCGCTCACGACGGTACTTGTTTTCACAACGCTTAAAGCCGCCGCCGAAACGACGTAGTCGTCTGCAGCGGAGAAGGCGCCGTCATACACTCCGTCAGTGAGGCCGGCCGCGTCTGCAAGGACGGTGTCGACAGCATCGACAGTGTTTGTATCCGAATTTCCTAGAAGAGCACCCTGGGAGCCTGACGAACCGCCAGCGTGAGCCTGGGCCGTGAGAACTACGGTCGCCACGTCGTCGGTTGCCCTACCGAGTGGGATATCTGACCTAATCTGGACGCTTACCGAGGCGTCAGCAGCCAGTTCGTCGATGAAAGTTGCCTCGACCCAGCTGTTCTCCGCCACTTCAATGAAGATCTTGACATTGCCTGTGTCGAAATTATCGGTGCCCGAGAAGATACAAGCGCCGCCAGCCTGCTGTGCAGCAGTAAGTGCGAAGTCGAGTGTATCGTTCGAGAGGTTGGTCACGGTAAAGGTCGTGATCTGCGAAACCGCGCCAGGTGAGACAATTGTCTGCTCCCCGCCGGATTCGGCCACAGTGACGTTGACCTTGCGGTCGACAACGAATTCATCCGTTGCCGTTTCGTCGTTTTGACTGACCCCGCCGACCGAATAGCTCACCGATACGCTATTCTGAATTGTCTGGCCGGCGTTAGTGCCTTCCGCAAAGGCTGGACTAGCGCCGAGAGCAATGAGCGGTAAGACGCTCACCGCACCCAGCAGCTTGCTGGTGCGTTTCATGGTATTGAATCCCCTGCTATTGCAGCTGCGCGTTACCCCGCCCGCAGCTTTAGGCGGCTACGTTCAGCTCTTCAGCGAACGATCCCGTAATAATTGAGATTGCCTTGCGCCCCTGGATCAAGGCGTTCTAGCGTCCAGCGAATGTGAGTGACATCGCGCGCTTCAGCTGCGCGTGCTCCTGCTTCTGCATCCTCAATCTTAATGGCGCTAAGGTCGCCAAAGGTGACGCCTCCATCGACAGAAACTTGAAAAGCTGCATCAGCCTCAGCGAGCCGAATGGCCGCGGGAAGCGGATTCGTGACCACGAAATTTTCTACGGGTTCACCGCCCGAATTCTCGTAGCTCGTGGTGAACAGCAGTCTATCCCCAGGCACAACGCCTTCGGGGGCAGCGAGAACCTTTCTCGCTTTGCCATCTTCGGTCACAATGCGTTCGAGCTGCACTATCCCGCTCAGGACGACAGTGTCCTTTGCCGTTGCCGGAACGCTTGCGACGAGGGCGGCAAGGGAGAGCACGGATGCTTTTATGAGGTTAGATAACATGTGATTTTCCTCGAGGTTCAGTCGTGCGATCTCAGTCTATCGTGACGTCGAAAGTAACGGTGTAGCTGGCCCCGGCTGCGGCCGAGCCGACATCAACCGTGATGCCAGAACTATTCGCTTCGCCCGCATCCGCGTCAGATGTATCTGTGAGAGGCGCTCCATCGAGCGTGAGCGTGGCAGGTTTATATGTCGTCCCTGCGGGAATGGCGTCCGTCACGGTAAGATCAGTGATTGAGCCGCTACCGCCGACATTGGCCACGATCGTGAAGGTAACTATTGCATCGGGAACGGCGTCGGATCCTCCGAACGGATCGGTGACGCTAGCTGTCTTGGTCAGACTCAAAGCCGCGAGACGCGCGATCAGTGAACCATCGATATCTGCATCAGCGTTTGTTGTGCCAACGACTGCGTTGCTTCCGTCGACGCCTTGGCCAGCAAAGCTTGTACCGGGCGCGCCTGCGCCGGTCACGGCCTGAGCGAGAAGCTTTACTGCGCTGCTATCGCCATCGGTGACACCTGCGGGCGAGTTGACCAACACAAACACCGTGAGTGCGGCATCTGCGTCGAGAGAAGGAGTAGGCGCGCCCGCACCCAGGGCCACGTCAACACCGTCATCATAGATGCCGTTGCCGTTGGTATCGTAGGCAATCCCGTCAATCGTTACGTCAAAATCATTTCCAGTCACTGCAGCGTCGGCGGTTAAGTTAAAGGCTTCGGGACCATTGCCGGTATTGGTTATCTCGAAGGTGAGCACAGCAGAGGCGTTGCCGATCGCAACCGCGCTGCCATCCTGCCAAGCCGCAGTAACATCAAGAAGCTCGTCGACCTGCACCGTGACGGTATTTGAATCCACCGTCTGCGGCGTGCCGTCCGCATCAGAGAATTCAGCGGTAGCCGTATTCTCGATAAGCGTGCCTGCAGGCACGCCGTCGGCCATCGCTGGCGAAGCAATGAGAAAGGTTGCGAGGACCAGCGGACTGGCGGCGAACTTGAGACCCATGTGTTCCATGGGGGTCTTAGTGGACGAAAAAGGTTATCGAACGATTAGCAAATACGTAAATTTCCGTAGGTTGAAATTAACTGATCGTTCACTCTTTTGGCCGGTTTCCGCCTAA
>CAYPGL010000307.1:0-2626 GCA_964410035.1 uncultured Qipengyuania sp.
CGGCCGCGATCAGTTCCTCACGTGAGGCGCGCTCGCCCTCGGGCAGTTCGCTCCAGTCCTCGCGTCGTGCATATTCGTAGGTCGCCTCTGCATCGAAAAGCCAGTCGCCCTCGTCCGTCACGATGTTGTCGAACGGGCCGACGCCGAAGAAGCCGTTCCCCAGCTGTGTCGCGATGACCATCGGGCGCTCCTCGTCAAGCATCACGGCCTCGACGAAGACCTGGCAGCTGGTGGTATCCAGCAGAGCCATATGCCAGTTCACTTCGCGCGGCTTGTCGAGGAAACCGCCCAGCGATCCGCGCTGGAAGTTCTCGTTGTATTCGACCCATTCGCCCAGCTGCATGGTCATCATGGTGCCCTGCTCCAGCGCGGCTACCCAGTCGTCGGCGATGCCTTGCAACAGTTCCCGGTCGCAGGCTCCCTGCGCCTGGGCGGGCGCGGCGATGGCAAGGGCGGTGGTTGCAGCAAGTGCAGCGCAGATGGTGCGTTTCATGGTGAGCGATCCTCTCGAACGATCCCGCCGGTTGGCCCGGCAAATTGACTTCATCCGATTGTTAGCGCGACGCAATGCGCCTGTCACCTAGGCACGTTCTGCGGGCAGGATTTCGAGGTGGTTGCTGGCGGACAGGGTGGGATTCGAACCCACGAAGGGCTTGCACCCTTGCCGGTTTTCAAGACCGGTGCATTCAACCGCTCTGCCACCTGTCCGCGAGCGGAAAGCGGGCTAGCCAAATCGAATCGGAATGTCACCTGCGAATTGTCGGAACCCCGCTTTGCCTCCCAGCGTAAGGCTCTATGACATTTGCCATTCATCTAGGGCCTGCAAGAACACACTCATGAAATTTCGAAAGCTACTCACTCTCGCCAGCGCAGCGCTTCTCGGGCTGCCGGCAGCTCCATTGGCTGCCCAGGACATGTCTTTCGATGCCTATCTGCAGCTACTGATGGCTCGGGCTCGGGCAGAGGGAGTGAGCGAAGCGACGATCCAGCGCATGACGGCAGGCTTGGCGCCAAGTCAGCGTGTCATTGAACTCGATCAGTCGCAGCCCGGGTCCTCGAGTGGATCGGGCTATCCGCCTCTGGCTCCCTACATTGCGACGCATGTCGACAGCGCCCGGATCAACGGCGGGCGCCGGGAATTCGCCAAATGGCGCAGTATCCTTTCTGCTGCGGAGCGTGAATACGGTGTCCCGGGCGAGGTCATCGTCGCGATCTGGGGTCACGAAACGGCTTATGGCCGAGTAAAGGGCGGCTTCGACCTGTCGCAGGCTCTTGCAACACTGGCATGGGAAGGGCGGCGCCGCGAACTTTTCTCCGGCGAGTGGGTCGATCTCATGAAAGTTGCCGACAAGGGATATTCCCGCGGCGAGCTTCAGGGAAGCTGGGCCGGTGCCTTCGGCAATCCGCAATTCCTACCGAGTGTATATTTGCGGCTTGCCGCGGATGGCGATGGCGATGGCCGCGCTGACATCATGAATAACAGCGCCGATGCACTAGCTTCAATCGCGAACTATTTCCGCGATGCAGGCTGGCGCCAAGGGCAGCCTTGGGGCGTACGTGCCTATGTTCCTTCCGGTTTCAACGTGGATCGCTACCGGACAGATCTCGTCGCACCTGTATGTCCGCGAGTTCACGAGCGGCACAGCCAGTACAAGACCGCGGCAGAATGGCGCGCCCTTGGTGTTCAGCCCCAACAGCCTCTGGCGAACGACACCCTCGTTACACTGTTCCAGCCCGATGGCGCAGGCACCCCGGCGTGGCTCCTTACGAGCAACTACCGAGTGATCCTCGAGTATAATTGTTCGAATTATTATGCGATGAGTGTGGGACTTCTGGCTGACGAAATCACGCGCTAACCCGGCGATCGTGGAAAGACGCTGCCGCCTCTCGCCAATGGCGGGGCGCAGGGTTATAGCTCTCAGCGTACCACATCTTCGATAGGGAACACCGCCGTGGGCGGTACGGAGCGCTCCTTGCAACCCATCATGCGTTATCTGGCTCCATTCTGTGCAGCCGCTATTATGGCCGTTGCTCCGGCATGGTCTCAACAAAAGGTGATGCCCATCCCGCCCTCAGCGGAGGTGGCTCCCATCGCCTATCTGTTCGATGTAACCAGCGGCCAGGTATTGTTCGAACGGGAAGCGGACAGGCGCTTCATGCCCGCGTCGATCACCAAGGTCATGACCACTTTCCTCGCTTTCGAATGGATGGAGGAAGGAAGGATCGTGCCCCAGCAAAGCTTCACGATCCGGCCCGAATTGTGGAAGAAATGGAACAACGTTGGATCAACCATGTTCCTTGCCCACGACGCCCGCGTCACGGTTGACGATCTGTTACACGGCGTGACGACGGTCTCGGCCAATGACGGTGCTGCAGTCCTCGCGGACGGTGCGGCCGGCTCGATCGATGACTGGGTCGCCGCAATGAATGAGAAGGCCGAAGAAATCGGCATGCGGGACAGCCGCTTCGGAACTCCGAACGGCTGGATGGATGACGGCAGGACTTTCACGACCGCGCGCGACCTGACGACCTTGGCGACCCATATGCTCCGTCGTCATCCGGTGAAATACCGCCATTTCGTCGGCCAGCGTGAATTTACCTACAACGAAATAACCCAGCCAAACCA
>CAYPGL010000308.1:0-2624 GCA_964410035.1 uncultured Qipengyuania sp.
GTACGAAACAGGGTGTCGAAGGCGAACCATTCACCATCCATGCGCCGCTTCAGGAACTGAGCAAGGCCGACATCGCGCAGGAATGCGCCCGCTTGGGACTCGATCCGGCGTGGAGCTGGTCGTGTTACGATCCGACGCCAGAAGACATCGCATGCGGCGCATGCGATTCCTGTCGACTACGTCGAAAGGGGTTTGACGAGGCGGGACTTGTCGATACGACAGTCTATTCCAAGGACGCACCAGCCCTGACGGAGTAGATAATTGACCCAGCCGACGCCCGCAGAAACCATCGAAATTCCAGCGGGGAAGGGCGATGGCAAGGTGCCGGCCTATAGCTGGTACGCGCTCAGCGTCTTGGTCATCGTCTATGTCCTGAACTTCGTCGACAGGAATATCATTTCAATCCTTGCCGAGGACATCAAGGCGGATCTTGGCCTGCGCGACGACCAGATCGGATTCCTATACGGCACCGCCTTCGGCGTGTTCTATGCCCTTTTCGGCATCCCCCTGGGCAAGCTGGCCGACAGCTGGCACCGCGTCAGGCTCATGACGGCGGGCCTCGCCATTTGGTCCGCCTTCACCGCGCTTTCCGGCTTCGCGAAGAATTTCACCATGCTCAGCGTTGCGCGCATCGGTGTGGGTGTCGGTGAGGCGACCGCCAGCCCAAGCGCCTATTCGCTGATTTCCGACTGGTTTCCGAAGAAGATGCGGGCCACCGCGCTCGCGATCTATTCGTCCGGCCTCTACATCGGCGGTGGTGTATCGCTGCTGATAGGCGGTGCGATCGTCGAGAACTGGAACGCGGCCTTCCCGACCGATGCCCCGCTTGGCCTCGCCGGTTGGCAGGCGGCCTTCATTATCGTCGGCCTACCGGGATTGCTTTTGGCCCTCCTCGTCTTCACCCTGCGGGAGCCCGTCCGGGGCCAGAGCGACGGGATTATCACACCGCCGCCGAAGGATCCATTCCGTGGGTTCTTCCACGAGTTGATCGCCGTGATCCCGCCCTTCACCCTGATCGGTGCAGCTCGAGGCGGCGCACGCGGCATCGCAGTTAATCTCGCGGGGGCGCTGGTTATCGGCGGTATTGCCTACCTCATGGCCGACTTCACCGGTAACGCACAGCAATGGGGTGCGGTCGGGATCGGATATTATGCCATTTTCTCGTGGGCCTCGACCCTCAAACGCCGCGACGAACCGGCGTTTACTCTGATCTGGGGCACGCCGGCCTTCCTTACGACAATCCTAGGATATGGCATGGTTGCCTTTATGTCTTATGCGGCATCCTTCTGGGCGGCGCCCTACGCCATCCGCATCCTTGAGGAGGCTCCTTCGACTGCCGGCTGGTGGATCGGCGGGCCGGGAGCGGTCGCGGGTTTCCTCGGTGTCATCATGGGTGGCCGCGCGGCCGACTGGTTGCGCGAGCGGATGCCGACAGGGCGACTTTTCGTGGTCGCTTTCGGCCTCACCGCTGCGGCCCCCTTCCTCTACGTCATGTTCACCACGCTTGACCCCACGATCTTCTACATCGCGGCGTTCCTGCAATCGCTCTTCGGAAGCTCGGCGCTGGGCGCGGCTGCCGCCACCTCCCAAGACCTCGTCCTTCCACGGATGCGGGGGACGGCCACGGCTACCTTCTTCCTCGCAACCACGCTCGTGGGGCTCGCCCTCGGGCCCTACATGGCGGGGCAGGTTTCCACGATGACCGGCAGCCTTTCCACCGGCGGGCTGAGCCTGCTCGTCGCCGTACCGATCGGACTGGCGTTGCTGTTCGTGGCCTACCGGACCGTGCCGAAGGCGGAACTTACTTTGCTGGACCGCGCCCGCGCGGCCGGTGAGGATATTTGAGGGGCGGCGTCAGCGCGCCCTGAGAACGCCGCAAGCCACCCGCGAACCGGCGTCCCCGGCAGGATCGCTGCGATAGTCGTCGGCGCCAGCGTGGATCATCACGGCAGTTCCGTCGGCATCAAACAGGTAATCGCGAAAGGTTGGCGTGTCTGGTCCGATATCGACTTCAATGCTTCCCGAACCTGATGCACCGACCACAAGGTTCGGCATGTCGCCGACATGCTTACCTTCGGGGTTCAGTGATCCATGTTCCTTGCCAGTCGGGTTGAGATGGCCACCCGCACTCGTGAAATCGGGTGCCTCGCACCGGCCGGTTGTGTGCAGATGAAACCCGTGTTCGCCGGGTTCGAGCCCGGTCGCGGCGACGGCCAGCGACAGCGTCTTCCCGTTGGAAAACAGTTGCGCGGTTCCAACCGGCACGCCGTTTGCTCGGCTCAGCTGGGCCTGACCAACGCGTTCGGAAGGCAGGCCTTCGAGTGTGGAGCACCCTGCCAGAGCGATTGAAGCAAGCGAGGCGGCGAGGATCATGCGCATAATTCTTGTCCCGTTTAGTTAGTCCTGCCCGTGCAACGAAAAAGGGGCCGGATTGCTCCGACCCCTTCTCGATATTTCAACTCTTACGAGTGAATTACATGCCGGAACCCGGACCGTAGGTGACTTCCACCCGGCGGTTCTGGAGTTCGCGAACGCCGTCGGCGGTCGGAACGCGAAGCTGCGTTTCGCCGAAGGCTTCGCTGCTGATGCGTCCACCCGGGACACCGCGACCGGTGAGGTAGTCA
>CAYPGL010000309.1:0-2614 GCA_964410035.1 uncultured Qipengyuania sp.
ATGAAGGCGCGCGCCATTCCGGCGGTGAATTCGGGCCGCAGGGTGATCGAATCGCCGCCGCGATCGTCGAAAGTGTACATTTCCTTCGACACCACGTCGGTGGTCTCGCCGAGCGAGCGCGCGAACACGGCGGTCTTCTCGATCACCGGCATTTCGACCCGGCGGAAGCGATAAAGCCGGCGCACGCGCTCGAACGTCTCGATTACGAAGCCGAAGGCCTCGGCCTCGGCACCGAAAATATCCTGCGTTCCGCGAATTGCTTGGGGCGTGTCCGACATGTCGGTGCGGTTAGGCGAGCAGGTGGCTTGCGGCAAGAGAGCGGTGAGACTAGGGGCGCGGAGTCTTCGTTGGATGCGGGCCGGACATCCGTCCGTCCCTTGCTTTCGCCGGATGGCGAAAGCGCACCCGACAATATCCTGCCCGCATCCAGCACAGAGATCATTTTCCAATGCGCATCGACCTGATTCCCACCGGCGACAATCCGCCCGAAAGCCTCAACGTCATCATCGAAGTGCCGACCGGCGGCGAACCGGTGAAATACGAGTTCGACAAGGATTCGGGCGCGCTTTTCGTCGACCGCATCCTGCACACTCCGATGCGCTATCCCGCCAACTACGGTTTCGTGCCGCACACGTTGTCGCCCGACGGCGACCCGCTGGATGCACTGGTGATCGCGCGCAGCCCCTTCATCGCCGGCTGCGTGGTGCGCGCCCGCCCGATCGGCGTGCTCAACCTCGAAGACGAGCATGGCGGCGACGAGAAGCTGATCTGCGTGCCCATCGATACGACCTTCCCCTATTATTCGGACGTCGCCGAGACGAAGGACCTGCCCTCGATCATCTTCCAGCAGATCGAGCACTTCTTCACCCACTACAAGGATCTCGAAGCCGAGAAGTGGGTGCGCGTGGGCAATTGGGGCGACGCCGCCGAGGCCAAGCAGATCGTCAAGGAAGCGATCGAGCGGGCGAAGGGCTGAGCTAGCGTCCCGCTTCGAGGTCGGAGCGGAAGCACAGCATCGCGCGGTTTTCGGGGTTGAGCGGCGGGTCGGCGCGGTCGATCGCATCGCGCAGCAGCAGCTTGACCTCGGTATCGCGGACGTCGCCCGCGCCCTCGATCACGTAGTGCCGCATCGAGCCCAGCGTGCCGCGCAGCAGCTCGTCCAGGTCGTACATCCTGTCCCCGCACGGAAAATCGTAGCTCACCCCGAAGGCAAGGAACGACACCGTGACGATCGTCGCGGCCAGGTCCACGCCGGGCGCGAAATGCACCCGCAGCAGACCGTCGCTGTCGTCGACGATACGGTTCGCGGTCGGCATGGCGGCGGTCGCGGCGGTGATCGCCTCGCGTCCGATCGCGGCGAGTTCGGGCCCCTGCCGGTCGATCGCATCGTCGAGCCGCAATTGCGCCGGGCGCTGCGGTTCCTTCACTCCACCGGGCGCCCTTCGTCGAGCAGGTCTTTGGCCTGCTCGGAATCGGTCCGGCGTTCCTTGTCGACCAGCTCGGCAATCTCGGACTGCGGCGCGACGTCCGTGTCTTCGGCGCTCATGGTCACGGTCGCCGCCTTGGGGACGGGCGACGGCTTGCCCGCAGACCCTTCGGCGACCTGCGCCATCGGCAGCGGGTCGGTGCGCGAATCGAACCGCAGGCGGTAAATCGGTTCGGGCAGCGCGAAGCCGGCCTCCTCTATCGCCGCCTTGACCGCACCGATCGCGCGGCTCCTGGCCTTGTGCCAGTCGCTCTCCACTTGGTCGACCCAGCCGAGGAAGCTCAACACGATGTTCGAATCGCCGACTTCGACCGTGCGGACCTCGGGCGGCGGATCCGCGAGCACGAAGGGCAGCGCCTCGAGCGCCTCCCGGCCGACCTTGCGCGCCGCCTCGGGATTGTCGTCGGCATCGATGCCGAGCTTGAACTCGAAGCGGCGTTGCGGATTGCGCGTATAGTTCAGGATCACCGCCTTGAAGACGGTCGAATTGGGAATCCGCAAGTGATTGCCCTCAAGCGTCATCAGCACGGTCGCGCGGCTGGTCAGGCGGATCACGCGGCCCTCGAGATCGTCGATCACGACATGGTCGTTGGCGCGGAACGGCTGGCGCAAGCTCAACATCAACGAGGCGACGTAATTCTCGATCGTATCGCGCATGGCGAAACCCAGCGCGATGCCGATCACCCCAGCCCCGCCGAGCACTGCCCCGAGCAAGGCCCCCGCCCCGAGCATGTCGAGCGCGATGACCAGGCCGAGCACCACGAACACGAAGCGGATCGCCGAGGCGATCAGTTCGGCGAGGAAGGAATTGGGGGCGACCCGGCGCCACAACCCGGTCAGTCCGGCGAGCAGGTATCCGAACGCCGCGATCGCGATCGCAACCACGAGTCCCCCGAGCGGCGCGAGCGCGCGCGCATCGGCGACCTTGCTTTCGAGCGAGGTCAGGACCCCGCCTGCCTGTCCGACCGATAGGTCGCGTTCGAGCCCGTTTTCGACCGTCACCACCCCGGTGATGCGCGAAGCTATTTCCTCGGCCCGCGCGATATCGCCTTCCTCGGGCACTGTCCCCGACAGGGCGACCACCCCCTCGTTCACCGTCACCGCCACCTCGGCGAAAGCCGGCAATTG
>CAYPGL010000310.1:0-2606 GCA_964410035.1 uncultured Qipengyuania sp.
TGGGGTGAGCGCGCGCTACAGAACGTCCTCGAACAGTGCGGCCTCAGCGAACACACTGATTACATCCTCGAGCACTCTATCGACACGGACGAAGGTCGCCTGCGTCCCGATGCCATCGTCAATGTGCCGGGCCAGAAGAAGCTGGTGATCGACGCCAAGGTCTCGCTCAATGCCTATCAGGAAGCGTTCGAGGCGGAAGATGACGGCGAGCGCAAGCGGCATCTCGACCTCCACGCCAAGTCGATGCGCAACCATGTCCAGACGCTTGGTAGCAAGGGCTACCAGAGCCAGTTCGACGATGCGCCAGACTACGTGGTGATGTTCGTGCCGGGCGAACATTTCGTCGCTGCGGCGCTCGAACACGATCCCGAACTGTGGGATTTCGCCTTCCGCAACAAGGTGCTGCTGGCGACCCCAACCAATCTCGTCGCCATTGCGCGCACGGTGGCGCAGGTCTGGCGGCAGGACACGATCGCCCGCGAGGCAGTGGAGATCGGCAAGGCCGGGGCGGAGCTTTATGACCGTCTCGCCGTTGCGGCCGAACACATGAAGCGTGTTGGAGGCGGGCTGGAAACCGCAGTCAACAATTACAACAAATTCGTTGGCAGCTTCGAACGCAATGTCCTGTCAGCCGGGCGCCGCCTCCAAGAGAAGGGAATCGAGATCGGCAAGCGCGAGATCGAGGAAGTGCCGAAGGTCGAATCGACGCCCCGCTACAATGCCGATGACGTCGCGCAGATCGTAAGTTCGGCGGAAGACGGGCGCGAAGCTGCTGAGTGATTGTGCTCCCGCTTTAGCCATTCGTAAACGATTCCGTCTTATCCGTTTACCAGCAGAATAAACACAATTCGGGTCTCGCAAACACATTGGGCAATACTGCCGGAGTGGGCGAATGGATCTACGCAGAGAAAAAAGGTACTCGATTGCCGTGCCCGGGCGTTATCGCAAGGGCACCGGCGTGGGCTTCAATGTCGCGATCAAGGATCTTTCCGAATATGGCTGCCAGTTTTCCGATCTGGTCGGCCGCGTCCAGCAGGGCGACGAGATCACCATCCGGATCGGCAGCATTGGTCCTCTGACTGCAAGCGTCAAATGGATCGAGAAACGCAAGGTCGGCGTCGAATTCGAACAGCCGCTTTATCCGTCTGTGCTCGACCACATCATCGTTGAGGGCGGAAAGAACGAAGCCGCAGCCATCGCAGCGTTCGCCCAGCAACCGGGCTGAGACGCCAGCGGGCTGTTACCCGGGCATCGTACCCGGTCGCACCATCGGGAGCAGGTGGGCCACGTAATCGACCTTGCCGAGTTCCACGCCGCGGCTGCGCATGATCGCGTAGGCGGTCATAAGGTGGAAGTTGAACTGGGGTAGCGCCCAGTCGCGGACATATCCTTCGGCCGTGAAATCGAAGACGATACCGTTGGGTAGCGAATGCTCGATCGCATCGTCGGGTTCGAGCGTCATCGCATCTCCGTCCTGCGTGTCCAACCACGCAAGACTTTCAGCGATGCGGGCCCGTGCGTTCGCCAGTGTCCCCGGCGCCTCTCCTGCATTGCGGCCCTCTTCCAGCAGGGTGTCGACCGCTGCGGGAAACGGCTTGCCGGTCAGGCGCGAAACTCCTTCCATGACCTGTACGCAGCAGAACCGCACCTGTGTCGAAAGCGGGAACATGTCCGGTGCCAGCCGCTCTCCCATCAGCGCGTCGACGTCCGGCTGTCCAAGCTGCGTCTGCGCCTGGTTGAGCCAGTTCGACAGCGCGCCGAGCATTTGGCGATAGGTCGGCAGCATCATGTCCGCGAGGGCGACGCCAGTTGCTTCGTTCATCGGGTCAATTCTCCAAACCGGCAAGAACTTCGTATCCCAGCACCGCAGCCGCCACCGCCGCATTGAGACTGTCGGCCCGGCCCCTCATCGGCATGGTGACCCTGAGGTCGCATGCCATTTCGTATTCCTCCGGTAGGCCGCGGCTTTCGTTGCCGACCATGACGAAACAGGGAGCGGAATAGGGTGCGCCGCGATAGGGCTGGGCATCGCGCAGGCTGGCGGCGACAAGCTGACCCCCATTCTCTTCGGCGGCTGTGCGCAGCCAGGTTTGGAACTCGCCCCAGTTAGCTTGAACGATTCGCTGGGTGAAGACTGCGCCCATGCTCGCGCGCACCGCCTCGACGCTGAATGGATCGGCGCAATCGTCTATCAGGATCAGCCCGCCGGCACCGATGGCATCGCCGGTGCGCAACATGGTGCCGAGATTGCCGGGATCGCGCAGTGCCTGGGCAACCAGCCATATATCGGCTTCGGAGCGATCCAGCTTGCCGAGCGAAGTATCGAATTCGGCGAAGACCCCGGCGACGGCCTGCGGGTTGTCCTTGCCTGTGATCTTGGAAAGAATGTCGGGCGAGGTTTCGATCACCTCTCCGCCGCCGTCCTCGACCGCTTCTTCGAGCACCGTGAGCAGCGGATGCGGATCGCGCCGGTCTGCGAGCACGAGCGTTTCGGGAACATGGCCGCATCTGCGTGCATCGGTGAGCAGCCGCAGTCCCTCGGCGAGGAACTTGCCCTCACGCTTGCGGTGCTTCTTTTCGCGCAGGGCGCGCAGCGCCTTGACCGT
>CAYPGL010000311.1:0-2599 GCA_964410035.1 uncultured Qipengyuania sp.
CGTCGCCCTCGCCATCGGCTTCATCTTGGTCCATTTCGTCCACACGGCCTAGCACGCGCCATCACATCGCCGGGAAATCGCGCCGCTCATCGTGCCCGCGGCGAGCGCAGCGCAGATGGTATCCGGAGCATCACGCGAAACCGCTTGTCCGAGGCTCCCTCATGCCCGAACCTCCGGTCTCCGTCGCCGCCGCTGCGCGGCAGGACTTCGGTGGGGGGAACAATGATCTTTCGACGGATTTCGTGCCTGGCCCTCGCGGCCGTGCTTCTGCAAGCCTGCGAGACGACGGGCGCCACCAGCAAACAGCCTTAGGCCACGCTCGAGCGTATCGCCGCATCCGGCCAGATGAACCTCGGGGTCCGCGAGGACAGGCCGCCGATGTCGTTTCGAGACCAGTCGGGAAACTTCACCGGA
The DNA here is from genome assembly GCA_964410035.1 of uncultured Qipengyuania sp. GTDB lineage: Bacteria > Pseudomonadota > Alphaproteobacteria > Sphingomonadales > Sphingomonadaceae > Qipengyuania. The sequence continues at coordinate 415 of CAYPGL010000311.1, forward strand.
TACTCCGTGGACCTTTGCGCCGCCATCGCCGAGGGTGTGAAGAGCAAGCTCGGACGGCGGGACATCGCGGTCAACTATGTCCCGGTCAGCGCCGAGACGCGGTTCGACGCGATCACGTCGGGCCAGATCGACATTCTCTGCGGCGCGACCACGAAGACGCTGGCCCGGGCCGAGCAGGTGGGGTTCACCCAGCTGACCTTTGCCACCGGCGCGTCGCTGATCAGCCTGGAGGGCAGCGGGGTCGCGGGCCTGCGAGACTTGAGGGGCAAGCGCGTCGCCGTCAGCGAGGGGACCACGACCATCGACGTGCTGCGCCGCGTGCTGGCGACGCAGAGCATCAATGCCGAGATCGTCCCGGTCGACTCAGCCGAGGCGGGGATGGTGCTCCTGGACAACAACGAGGTCGCCGCCTTCGCCGCCGACCAGGTGGTCCTGATCGGGCTGGTCATCGCGCGGCCCTCGGACAGGACGTACTCGCTCTCGCAGGAGCTCTATTCCTTCGAACCGTTCGCGCTGGCGATCCCGCGCGGCGACCCTGACTTCCAGCTTGTCGCCGACCGCGCGCTTTCCGAGCTGAACCGGACGGGGCGGATCGCCGACATCTATTCCCGGTGGTTCGGCCGCTTCGCCCAGCAGCCACCCGAGGCTGTCGTGGCGGTCTACACCCTCGGCGCCACGCCCGAGTAGCGAGCGGCCGCGCGAGCCCCGAGCGTCCGGCTGCCGGCAGCTTATCCTCCGAGCCTTCGTGCAGGGCGGACGTCGCAGCACGTCTTCCGCGCTGATCTACGTGTAGACCGCCCGGAGCTCGTAGTCATTATCCGGTCCGAGGAAGGCGAAGGGAGCCGTCAGGGCCCCGGTGCTGACCCGGTAACTAGCTTGGACTCCGGCCGGGTTCCGGCCGCGGTCCACCCGACCAGGAGGCCCGCGCCGAACGCGCCGTTCTCCCCGCCGCCGGAGATCGCGAGAAGTTCGCCGGCGGGAGAGGCCCGTCGATTCGCGCGGCGGCCAGCAGCTCTTGCTCGCGTCGGCAGGAGTCGACCGCATCCTGCTGCATCACGGCGAGATCGCCCTGCTGCCAATATCGGATGCCGCGCATCTCGCCGACGATCGCCTCGGCCTGCTGTTCCTCGGGGACCGCCGGCAGCCGCGTCGGAGTAGCGGAACCTGGAGCGCCGCCATGATGCCGCCCGCGAGGAGCAGCACGCGCAGCAGGCGACGGTCGCGCGCCCGCCGCCCGAGCCCGGCAGGCCGGGCAGCACGTCGATGCTCGCCCGGGCTCATGCGAAACATCTCCTGTTCACGCGAGGCACGGACGCGAACGGGCCTCCGCCGGGTCCCCGCCCACGCGATCGGCTATGGAGCCGGAGAGGCGCGTGGGCCGCCTACTGCCAGACCCCGGCGGCATAGCCCTGCTGGTGGGCGGCGTCCTTGTCCCTCGCACCCTGTCGGCGATCAGCCCGCCCGCCAATCCAGCGGCGGCGCCGATCCCGGCTCCGAGCGCGGCGCTTCCGGCGATGGCGCCGATCGCGGTGCCGCCGGCGGTGCCCGCCGCTGCTGCCTGCCGGTCATGTCCGCGCAGCCCGCGAACGCGAGGAGCGCCGCACCCGCCATCACCGCCTTCGCCATTGTTTCCCTCATCTGCGCGGATGGGTGGTGCGGGCCAGGCGGAGCAGCCCGTCGCTCGATGACATGGACGTCCGCGACGTCTCCCTCTGCTGTCGCCCGGGCTGCGCGGCCACTCTACCTGGCGGCGGTCAGATCATCATCCGCGACGGGCTCCCATTCCTCGCCAGGGTCGAAGGCATCGATGGCGTTGGCGGCCTCGATCGTGCCCTCGCCGAGGTCGGCCTCGAGCACGCCCCCGTTCTCGGCCACCATGAAGCTCATGATGCCCGTCTCGCCCCAGGCGGCGGGGAAGGCGAGCAGCGCGTGCCCGGCGACCATGTTGCCGTTGATGACGTAGTCCATCGCCCCGCCGGGAGCGTTCGGCCCCTGCTTCTGCAGCAGGTGGAAGTAGTAGCCGAGGTAGGGCTTCGGCGGCTCGTCCTGGCCGCGGATCACATAGCCGTCGGCGGCGGCCTGGGCGACGATGTCGCCGATCGGGCTTTCCGGCGCGCCCGGCTCGGGCGGCCAGTAGAGGCCGTCGCGCTGCCCGGGCGAACTGAGGAGCGCCGCGGCGAACTCC
>CAYPGL010000312.1:0-2589 GCA_964410035.1 uncultured Qipengyuania sp.
GTAATCATCGATTGCATCGGGGAGCGGTTGCCGAAATCGGCGCTCATTACCTTGCACAGATCATCGCCGTGCTCCTTGAGGAGCTTCATCGCGCGCGAGATGCGGCTTTTGCGAGCTTCGATCGGTTCGGGGCGTGCGTCGATGAATACTCCTCGTTGCTTACGCAGGACGTCTTCCATCTCGAGCTTGCGATTGTCCGCCATCATAATCTCCCCGGGGTCTATGTTGCGCTGCAGCAGCACAAGTCCTATCTCGAAGCGCAGATATTTCAGACAACAAGGACCAGCACAAGCATGAGCCAGTTCAGCGCAAACGATCCCGTAGTCATTCTGTCCTACGCCCGCACTCCGATGGGCAGTATGCAGGGCACCCTTGCCGATGCATCCGCCACGGATCTCGGCGCCACTGCGGTGAAGGCTGCGGTCGCGCGCTCGGGAGTGCCGGTCGACAAGTTCGACCGCACCTACATGGGCTGCGTTCTTCCGGCGGGCCTCGGTCAGGCCCCTGCGCGCCAAGCCTCGATCAAGGCCGGTCTGCCCAAATCCGTTCAGGCGACTACAGTCAACAAGGTATGCGGCAGCGGCATGCAGACGGTCATTATGGGGGCAGAGGCTCTCGCCAGCGGAACGATCAACTATGTGGTCGCTGGCGGCATGGAAAGCATGACCAATGCGCCTTACCTGCTGAAGAAACACCGCAGCGGCGCGCGGATTGGCCACGACACGGCCTACGACCACATGTTTCTCGATGGGCTCGAAGACGCGTACGAGGAAGGGCGGGCGATGGGTACTTTTGCCCAAGGCACTGCCGACGAATATCAGATGACGCGCGAGGAAATGGACGAGTATTCCATCGAATCGTTGCGCCGGGCGAACGCGGCAATCGAGAGCGGTGCCTTTGCGAGCGAGGTCGTCCCGGTCACAGTTTCCACCCGCAAGGGCGAGGTGACTGTCGACACGGACGAGGCTCCCGGTCGAGGCAATCCCGACAAGATCCCGCAGTTGCGCCCCGCCTTTGCCAAGGAAGGCACGATTACCGCAGCCACATCATCGTCGATCTCGGATGGTGCAGCGGCAGTAGTCCTGACCCGCGAAAGCGTGGCCAGGGAAAACGGGCAGGAGCCCGTGGCCAAGATCGTCGCCATGGCTGCGCATGCACAAGAGCCCGCGCAATTTACTGTCGCCCCGATCGGCGCAATCGAGAAGGTGCTGGATCACGCAGGCTGGAAAGCGGACGATGTAGATCTGTGGGAAGTCAACGAAGCCTTCGCCTGTGTTGCTATGTTCGCCATGCGAGACATCGGAATCCCGCATGACAAGATCAACGTAAACGGGGGCGGCACCGCGCTCGGCCATCCTATCGGTGCCAGCGGTACGCGCATCATCGTCACGCTACTCAACGCGCTCAAGAGCCAAGGCAAAAAGAAGGGTGTGGCCAGCCTGTGCATCGGTGGCGGTGAAGCCACCGCCGTGGCCGTCGAAATTCTCTAGGCTTGAGGTTCAGCGAGCGGACGCGATTTTCCGCTCACGCTTGAATCCCAGAAATTCGGAAAGGGGCGGCTTAGGGTCGCCCCTTTTTATTTGGTATGCCCGATTTGCGACGAAGGTGCTTAGGGTTCTCCTGCACCCCAGAGACTTTCCTGCCGGACCCAGCCTGCACGTTTGCCGACAGTGAATTCGCACCATCCGTCATCACAGTCGCTAAGCCTTCCTACGACTCCCGGCTCCAATCTCCATTTGATACCGGAAGCCTCTTCGCCCTCTTCATGCATGGTCGCAGGGTTTTTCCCGATCACCATGGCACCCCTATCCGGATCAAGCAGCCGCGACGCCACCCAACCACGTGCCCCATCGGGATCCTCGATCAACCGCCAGCCTTCCATCACGCGCACCACCTTCACCGGCAACCCCCTGCGGCGGTAAACCCACTCAATTTTATAATCGGCGCTCGGCCCCACACGCATGTTGATTTCGTCGGCACGTAGGCTTGCCCAATAGGGAACCTCGCGATCCTGGGCCTGGACCGATGTGGCCAGCATAAGTGCGGACAGGCAAAGAACTAAACGAAGTATCATGCCCTCTCCCAATACCGGCACCAAGACGCGCTCACAAGCATTGCTTGACCCTTCCAATGCAGAAAGCGTAGCGAGTTGGATTGCATGGTAACGACATCGACATCCGCGTCCGCCCCCAAAAAACGTCTCAACCGTAAACCGCGAGTTGTGGTGACGCGGCGTCTCGGTCCATGGGTGGAGAATCGGATGACCGAACTGTTCGATGTGCGTACCAATGCGTCCGACATGGCGCTGACGCGCGAGCAACTGCTGGAAGTGATGCAGGATTGCGACGTTCTCGTGCCGACCGTTACGGATCGGATTGACGGGGAGATGATTTCACGGGCCGGCGAAAATCTCGGCCTGATAGCCAATTTCGGTGCCGGGACAGAGCATATTGATCTGGACGCAGCAGCGCGGGCGAAAATCATGGTGACGAACACCCCGGGCGTATTCACCGACGATACGGCCGACTTGACGATGGCCGGTATCATCGGTGTGCCGCGCCGGATCCGTGAAGGCGTACAGCTGATCCG
>CAYPGL010000313.1:0-2579 GCA_964410035.1 uncultured Qipengyuania sp.
GGTATCGCAAGGCGATCCGGCTAATGGAACTGGCGGGACGTTTCGACCTGCCTGTAGTGACGCTGGTGGATACGTCAGGCGCGTTCCCCGGGGTCGAAGCCGAAGAGCGGGGACAGGCGGAAGCCATTGCCCGTTCGACCGAAGCATGCCTTTCGCTCCCCGTCCCCATGGTGGCAAGCATCGTGGGCGAGGGCGGCTCGGGGGGGGCGGTGGCGCTCGCCAGTGCCGAACGGGTCCTGATGATGGAGCATGCGGTCTATTCGGTGATTTCGCCAGAAGGCTGTGCCTCGATCCTCTGGCGCACGGCAGAAAGGGCCCCAGATGCTGCCGAGGCGATGAAGATCACTGCGCAGAACCTCGAAAAGCTCGGAGTGATCGACCGGATCGTGAAGGAACCCGTGGGCGGCGCGCATCGCGATCCGCGAGCAGCAGCCAAGGCGCTTGGCAATGCGATCGGCGAGGAGCTGGACATGCTGTCGCGCCATTCTGCGGCTGAACTCAAGCGCATGCGCGAAGAACGTTTCCTTCAGATCGCTGGCTGACCGCTGGCTAACCACCTGTTTTCCCGCGGCGGGAACAAAGCGCCCGCCCTTCAGGTTTCCCCAGCATAGTCAGAACTTACGGGCGTGAGGTTGCATCCCGCGCGTCCATACAAGGGGAGCTAAACAAATGCCCAGCCTGAAATCACTCGCCGCCGCTTCGACAGCCACGCTTTCGCTCGCTCTGGGTGGCTGTGCCGCCTTACCAGGGGGGGGGAATATTCCCGATTCTTCTGCACCCATCACGCAGAGCGAAGCCCAGATCGGGGCCGAAGCGCACCCGCAACTTCTCTCGGAATTCGGCGGCGCGATGACAGGTCCGCAGGCGCAATATGTCCGCGAAATCGGCCAGAACATTGCCGTGCAGTCCGGTCTGGGCAATGCTCGCGAGAGCTTTACCGTCAGCCTAGTGAACAGCCCGGTCAACAACGCCTTCGCCATTCCGGGCGGCTATGTATACACGACGCGACAGCTGGTGACGCTGATGAACAACGAGGCCGAACTGGCGGGTGTACTGGGCCACGAGGTTGCGCACGTCGCGCTGCGTCACTCGCAGCGGCGGCAGGCAGCGGCGCAGCGAAATACGCTTCTGGGCGCCGCAGGTGCAATCCTTTCAAGCGTCCTGCTCGGCAGTAATCCGCTCGGCCAGCAGATTGGCCAGGCAGCGTTGCAGGGTTCGCAGATGCTGACGTTGAGCTTCTCGCGCGAGCAGGAACTCGAGGCCGACGTTAAGGGCATCGAATATCTCAACTCGGCGGGTTACGATCCCCGTGCGATGGCAACTGTGCTCGCCAGTCTGGCCGCACAAAATGCGCTCGACGCCCGCCTGCAGGGTCGCGACGATGCGCGACTGCCGGAATGGGCATCCACCCACCCCGATCCTGCCAGCCGCGTGCAATCCGCCCTCAGCCGTGCGCAAGGCATGACCGGAGTGACCAATCGCGATACCTTCCTGACGCGGATTGATGGGCTGACTTATGGCGATGATCCCGATCAAGGAATCGTCGAGGGCCGCCAGTTCATCCATCCGAACCTGCGTCTGTCCTTCCAAGCGCCGCAGGGCTTCTACATGGTGAACGGTACGGACGCTGTGACCATCAACGGACAGAGCGGAAAAGCCCAGTTCACGTTGGCGCAGTATAACGGAAATCTGCAAACCTATGTGAACAGCATCTTCGCCGGTCTGAGCCAGCAGCAGCAGATACGTCCGTCCAATATCCAGACGACGACTGTGAACGGACTGGCGGCAGCGTACGGAACGGCGCGCGTCAATGGTGGCAGCGGACAGGTGGATGTCACCGTCTTTGCATATGAATTCTCGAATGACCGTGCCTATCACTTCCTTGCCATCACACCGGCAGGCCAGGCAGGAACATTCAACCAGATGTTCGCATCGATGCGCCGTATCTCGCAGCAGGAAGCTGCCAATGTGGTGCCTCGCGTCCTTGATGTGGTGACGGTGCAGAGTGGGGATACAGTGAGTTCACTCGCCCGCCGCATGGCCTATCCCAGTGCTCAGGAAGAGCGCTTCCGTGTCCTCAACGGCCTTTCATCAGGTGAGCGCGTCAGCGCAGGCCAGAAGGTCAAGATCGTGGTGCGAGGGAGGTAAAGTTCTGCACAGTGCGTCAGCTGTCGCGGACGCACAAAGAAAAAGGCGGCGAGGTTTGCCTCGCCGCCTTCCTTTTTGGCTAGGCCAATCGATTAGACGTTGGCGTTAGCTGACGACATCGTGCTGCTCACGGTTTCAAACGTGGTAGTGAGCTGGTTGCCCAAAGCGCCCATGGCGGTCATTGCGGCGACAGCGATCAGAGCAGCGATCAGGCCGTATTCGATGGCGGTTGCACCTTCTTCGTTCTGGCGCAGCTTGTTGATGAACTTCATATGTAGTCTCCTGGTTCAGTCTTCGGTACCCGACTCTCACCGCGTCCAAACGGCTTGAGCTATCCTCGTTCTGACGCCGACAGGTTGACAATTCGTAACCAGATCGGCGCAATTCTCGAACAAATAGGGATTAATCAATCGCCGTTTGAATTTCCGAAG
>CAYPGL010000314.1:0-2573 GCA_964410035.1 uncultured Qipengyuania sp.
TCTGAACTTGACGCTCTGGAAAGAAGCGCAGATATTGTCGAGACTTCGCTTATCGGGGGCCGCCGCACCGCGGTTTGAGGCTTGACCTCGAAGGCACATTCTCTTAAGCGCGCCCACCTGTGAGCGGTCGCCCGTTGCGGCGGCCCTTTTTTGTCGGAGCGATTCGCCCGGCAGCAACTATGGATTTTAAAGGACTTTCCGATGAAGCGGACTTTCCAGCCTTCGAACCTCGTGCGCGCCCGTCGCCATGGTTTCTTCGCCCGCAAGGCGACTCCGGGTGGCCGCAAGGTGCTCCGTGCGCGTCGCAACCGCGGCCGCAAGAACCTCTGCGCTTGATCGACTGATTGGCCGCGCCACGGTGCGGCTTCAATCACGATAGTCAAACGGGCTCCCATCGGGGGCCCGTTTTGCGTATCTGCAATCGATGCATCCGAGCCTCTCCGTCATTCGCAAGCGCAGCGATTTTGTCGCTGCCAATGGCGGGCTGCGCAATGCCAAGCCGGGATTCGTGCTGCTGTCACGGCCCAACGACGGCAAGGGCAAGCGGTACGGCATCACCGTGACCAAGAAGATCGGCAACGCCGTCGTGCGCAACCGCATGAAACGGCGCTTTCGCGAACTGCTCTGGGCGGCCTTGCCCGAAGTCGGCCTGCCCGATCACGATCACATACTCATCGGCCGCGAAGCGGGGGTGGAGCGTGATTTCGCAAAGCTAGAAGGCGAACTCCAGGCCGCGCTCGCCCGGGCTGCAAGCGGCGAAGGCGACCGCGCGCGGCGCCCCCGCCATCAGCGATCTCGGCGCGCATGAAATATCTTTTCATCTGGATCGCCCGCGGCTGGCAACTCGGCCCCAGCCGCATCCTGCCGCCCACTTGCCGCTTCACCCCATCGTGCAGCCAATACGCCATCGAGGCTCTACAAAAGCATGGGGCAATCAAGGGTGGATGGTTGGCCTTCAAGCGGCTATTGCGCTGCCAACCCTGGGGGGGCTGCGGCCACGATCCAGTGCCCTGAGCGCATTCCGCGGGGAGCTGTCTTGACGTAGCAACACACCCGGACCATCTGACCGAATACAACCACCAACGGGATCGACCTTGGAAAACTCTCGCAATTTCGTGCTCGTCCTGACCCTCTCGCTCGCCGTCCTGATCGGCTGGCAATGGGCCATGGACTACTTCTATCCGCAGCCCGACGAAGTACCCGTCACTGCCGCACAGGTCGATACGCCAGCCGAACAGGCTTCCGTCGCGGCGAGCGGTGAGATCGGCGGCGGTGCGATGCCTGCGGTCGATCTTGCCACTTCGCTGGGCTCTGCGCAGCGGGTGGCCATCGATTCGCCCAAGATCGCAGGCTCGATCAATCTGCAAGGCGCCTTCCTCGACGATGTGGTGCTCAAGGATTATGCCGCCACTCCGGAGGCTGACAGCGAACCGGTTCGCATCTTCGCGCCCCGCGGTACGGCGATCCAGCAGTATTCCCAATTCGGTTTCCTGCTCAATGGGCAGAAGATTTCTGACGATGCGATGTGGCAGGCCGACGGCGGAACCCTTAGCCCGGGCAACCCGGTCACCCTCACCCATGATGCTGGAGACGGCGTCACAGTCGAACTTACCTATTCGATTGACGAGGATTATATGCTCAGCGTCGAGCAGGCGATCTCGAACGGCAGCGGGGCGCCGGTGGTGGCGCAGCCTTACGGGCTTGTCGGACGCACCAGCACGACGGCTAGCGACGATTTCTTCATTGCCCACTCCGGTCCGATTGGGTCCTTCGGCCAGAGCGTTGACTACGACTATGATTACGATGATGTTGAAGAAGCTGGAAAGGTAAGCCCTGCCGGCGCACCCGACTGGATCGGCTTTACCGACATCTATTGGCTGGCCGCGCTGGTCCCCGGGCAGGGCGCGGCGCCCGATGCGACCTTCCGCTCGCTTGGGGCCGATGCTTATCGCGCCGACATGATCTACGATCCGGTAACCGTTCCGGCGGGTCGCAAATATACCACTGTCTCGCGCCTCTTTGCCGGGGCCAAGGACAGCGAAATCCTCGACTCCTATCAGGATGCAGGGATTCCGCAGTTCGGTCTCGCCATCGACTGGGGCTGGTTCCGCTGGTTCGAGAAGCCGTTTCTCTGGCTGCTCAAGAACATTTTTGAAATCGTCGGCAATTTCGGCGTCGCCATCATCATCCTGACGATCATCGTTCGCGGACTGATGTTCCCAATCGCCCAGAAGCAGTTCGGCTCCATGGCTGCGATGAAGGCGATCCAGCCGAAGATGAAGGCGCTGCAGGACAAACACAAAGACGACAAGATGAAGCAGCAGCAGGAAATGCAGAAGCTCTTCAAGGAAGAGCAGGTCAATCCGCTCGCCGGCTGCCTGCCTCTGATTCTGCAGATTCCGATCTTCTTCGCGCTCTACAAGGTGCTCTACTTGGCGATCGAGATGCGTCATCAGAACTTCCTTTGGATCGAGGATCTGTCCGCGCCCGACCCGGCGACGATCCTTAACCTGTTCGGCCTGCTGCCCTTCACGCCGCCCAGCTTCCTCGCCATCGGCATCCTCGCCGTTCTG
>CAYPGL010000315.1:0-2570 GCA_964410035.1 uncultured Qipengyuania sp.
GGGAAGATCGGGCATGGCGAGCCGGCGCGCCGAGGCGTTGAAACGGCGCGCATTTTCTTCGGGCCGGAACAGCGCCAGACCGCCATCGGCATGGCGATAGGCTTTCAAGCCTTCGAAGATTTCCTGCGCGTAATGCAGAACCGCCGCCGCCGGATCGAGGCTGATGTGCTCGCGCGGTCCGAGCGTCGCTTTGTGCCATCCGCCTTTGTCTGCGTCGTAATCGATCACGACCATGTGGTCGGTGAAGAGCTTGCCGAAGCCTGGGTCCTGAAGCGCTTGCTGGCGGGTCTCGCCAGGAACGGGGGCGGGGTGGGGAAGGTGCTCGAAATTCATGCCTGCGCGGTTAAAGCGCAGCAACCTGCAGGGCAAGGTCTGAAGCACAAAATGAGAAGGCCAGCTCCACGCCCGTAGGTGGAACTGGCCTTCGCATGGTCAGCGGCCGGAAGTGCCGCTCACGTTGCCTTACTCGGCGGGAAAATTACCGAATATGCTCCGTAGGGATCTTCACCGACCTCGCTACTGAACCATGAGACATCGGATCACCTCCTTTCAAGCTTGTGAGCTAGAACCCCGCATCACCGGGATCCAAGACCGCGTGTGCCGCCGATCTTGACTGTCAATTTGTTGCGTAATTCGATTGAAAACAAGGCTTGTAAAAAAGTTTTCCCACGTCAGAATCGGCGTTTGTGGCCCGGAACATTCTGCGGGCCTTTTTCGTGGGCTTGGTAGTATCGAATTGCAGGCGGTCGGGGTGCCAGTGAATCGCCCTAGCGGCAATCCTCGATCACCCGTGTCACCTCGGCCCATGCAGGCAGGTAAAGTGTCGGCATTCCCGGTGTTTCCACAGCGAATCGTCCTTTCGTCAGAGCCATCGCATCGAGCAGTGGATCGCGGGCCGCCACAAAGGCGATCAACCCATTCCCTCGTTCGAAATTCGTTGGGGCCGCACCCATGGCTCGCGTCGCAGTTTCGGTTCGAACAATAAATTGGTTCTCCGCGTCAAAGTTGCCGGGGCGCATCAGGCCAAGCCGCTTCGCTGAGGAGGCTGGATCGTCCACCATACATTGAATGACAAACTTCTCGGATGTCCCGTCCGAATACAGGGCCTGAGTGCCGAAGCCGAAATCGCGATAGGTCCAGTTTCCGGGAGTACGCGCCGCGTCCATCCAGTTCTCTGGCGTCGGTGCTGGCATTGGGCTGGGTGCCGGGGCAGGAGGAGGAGCAGTTTGCACCGGGGCGGGTGAGGGAGCCGGTGTCGAATCCGGTGCGGGCACGCAGCCTGCTGCGAGCATGGCGCTCGACAGCAGGAGGACACGGGCGATGGCGTCATGCGAGACTTTCATGCAAGACTAATGCCCGCTAGGCGCTCTGGTTTCACGGAATAGGGCTATCATGGCAAAGAAACGTCGCCTCGATCAAATGCTCGTCGACCGGGGACTGGTCGAAAGCCGCACCCGGGCGCAGGCTCTGGTGATGGCGGGGCTGGTCTTTTCGGGTGAACAGAAGCTCGCGAAACCGGGACAGCAACTGGGGGAAGATGCGCCACTCGATGTACGCGGACGCGATCATCCCTGGGTCAGCCGCGGCGGCATCAAACTGGCCCATGCCATCGAACATTTCGATCTCGACCCCAGGGGTGTCACGGCGATGGATATCGGCAGCTCGACCGGCGGCTTCACCGATGTGCTTCTGCAGGGCGGGGCGGAGCATGTCTTCGCGGTCGACAGCGGAACCAACCAGATCGCGTGGAAGCTGCGGCAGGACGACCGCGTCACTGTTCTCGAACAGACCAGCGCACGGATACTCACTTCGGATATGATCGACCGCCCCGTGTCATGGGTGGTTTGCGATGCAAGTTTCATCGGCCTCGCCAAGGTGCTCGAGCGACCGTTAGAGCTGGCCGAAAGTCATTGCCGTGTCGTTGCACTCATAAAGCCGCAGTTCGAGGTGGGTCGGGAAGAGGTCGGCAAGGGCGGCGTGGTCCGCGACCCAGCGCTCCGTGCCCGGGTATGCGAAGAGGTCTGCGAATGGATGGATGGGCTTGGCTTTGTAGCGCAAGGCATCGCCGAAAGCCCAATTACCGGCCCGGAGGGAAATGTCGAATTCCTGATTTCCGCGTTGAGAGAATAGCAAGGCGCGATTGACCTTACGTCGCACTCCGCTCTAGGCGCACCGCAATCGTATCCGTGGGAAGAGAACATGTCCGCCAATATCGCCGAAATGGAACGCCGCCGCGAAGCCGCCTGGATGGGCGGCGGGCAGAAGCGGATCGACGCTCAGCACGCCAAGGGTAAGCTGACCGCCCGCGAACGGCTCGAAGTGCTGCTGGACGAAGACAGCTTCGAGGAGCTGGACCGCTATGTCGAGCATGACTGCGTCGATTTCGGCATGCAGGACCAGACGATTCCCGGCGACGGCGTGGTTACGGGCAGTGGCACGATCAATGGCCGTCTCGTCTATGTTTTCTCTCAGGATTTCACGGTCTTCGGTGGTTCTCTTTCCAAACGCCATGCAGAAAAAATCTGCAAGGTCATGGACACCGCGATGAAGGTTGGCGCGCCGGTTATCGG
>CAYPGL010000316.1:0-2569 GCA_964410035.1 uncultured Qipengyuania sp.
CCTTCCGGTGAAAGTGTTCATCCTCAACAATGAATACATGGGCATGGTCCGCCAGTGGCAGGAACTGACCTATGAAAGCCGCTATTCGAACTCCTATTCCGACAGCCTGCCGGATTTCGTGAAACTGGCCGAGGCATACGGCTGGAAGGGCATTCGTATCGAGGGCGAAGACCACCTCGACGCCGGAATTGCGGCCATGCTCGCGCATGACGGGCCGGTAATTGTCGATTGCCAGGTGACGAAGGAGGCGAACTGCTTCCCGATGATTCCCAGCGGGGCGGCGCATACCGACATGCTGCTCTACGGGGACCAGGTGGGCGGCACTATGGACGACGAAGCGAAGGCGCTCGTGTAATGGTTATCTCTAAAGAACTCCCCCGGGCGCTTGCCGCCAAGGCCCAGCGCCGCAGCTGGTACGCTCGCAAAAATGCCGAGCAATTGCTCGACTGGATCGAGGACAGCGGCCAGCGCTTTCTCGGTATCGACGTCGCGCAAAAGCAGGATGATAGCAGCTGGTTGCTGATCGACGACGGACTCGATCTTGCACGTCAGACCGACAATTTCGAAGCGGTGCGCCGCGGCCGCCAGTTCATCGTCGAATACGACGGCGAAGGCCGCATGTTCGCACCGGTGTGGCAGGACCGCGATTAGTGAAAATTGCCGAACAGGTCAGCGAACGACACGTCCTGAACGTGATCGTCGACAACGAGGCAGGTATCCTTGCGAAGATATCCGGCCTCTTCACCGCCCGCGGCTATAATATCGACAGCCTGACCGTGGCAGACATTTCGGAAGACCATGCAATCAGCCGCATCACCATCGTCACAAAGGGTCCCGAACCGGTGATCGACCAGATCCGCGCCCAGCTGGAACGGTTGGTACCGGTGCACAGGGTGAACGACCTCACCGAAAGCGGCGCGCATGTCGAGCGCGAGCTGGCTCTAGTCAAGGTCGCAGGCAAGGGCGACGCGCGTGTCGAAGCGCTGCGCATCGCGGAGTTGTTCCGTGCCAATGTCGTCGACACCACCACCCAGAGTTTCGTGTTCGAGCTTACCGGCTCGCCCGACAAGGTGGACAGTTTCATCACCCTTATGCGCGAACTCGGCCTTGTCGAGGTCGGCCGCTCGGGGATCGTGGGAATGATGCGCGGTCCGACTGCCGAATAGTGGCCGCAGAATAGAACGAGGAATTCCATGCAAGTCTATTACGATGCCGATTGCGACCAGCAGCTGATCAAGGGCAAGAAGGTCGCCATCGTCGGCTATGGCAGCCAGGGCCATGCCCATGCGCAGAACCTGCGGGACAGCGGCGTGGGCGAAGTGATAATCGCGCTGCGCCAAGATTCCGCCACCGCGAAGAAAGCCGATGGTGCAGGCTTCACCGTGAAAACCGTCTCCGAAGCTGCCGAATGGGCGGACGTCCTCATGATCCTTGCGCCGGACGAGCACCAAGCAGGGATCTATGCGAACGAGATTGCGGGCAAGATGCGCCCCGGCACCGCCCTCGCCTTCGCGCACGGTCTGAACATCCACTTCGGGCTGATCGATCCGCCCTCTGACATCGACGTTATCATGATTGCCCCCAAGGGCCCCGGCCACACGGTCCGGGGCGAATACATCAAGGGCGGCGGAGTGCCCTGCCTCATTGCGGTGCATCAGGAATCGAGCCAGTCCGGCGGCAACGGCTTCGCCAAGCAGCTTGCCCTTTCCTACGCCAGCGCGGTCGGCGGCGGCCGTTCGGGCATCATCGAGACCGATTTCAAGGAAGAGTGCGAAACCGATCTCTTTGGCGAACAGGCGGTTCTGTGCGGCGGGATCACCCACCTCATCCAGGCTGGGTTCGAGACGCTGGTCGAGGCAGGATACGCGCCTGAAATGGCCTATTTTGAATGCCTCCACGAAACCAAGCTGATCGTCGATCTGCTCTATGAAGGCGGCATTGCCAACATGCGCTACTCCATCTCGAACACCGCCGAATACGGCGACATCAAAACCGGCCCGCGCATCATCACCGACGAGACGAAGGCCGAGATGAAGCGCGTCCTCAAGGACATCCAGTCTGGCCGGTTCGTGAAGGATTTCGTGCTCGACAACCAGGCCGGTCAGCCCGAACTGAAGGCGAGCCGCAAGGCCGCCGCCGCGCATCCGATCGAGCAGACTGGCGCACAGCTACGCGCGATGATGCCGTGGATCGGTGCCAACAAGCTGGTCGACAAGGAGCGAAATTGATGCAGCCCATAGGAAAAGCGGTCAGTCTCATCGCAATTTCCGCCCAGTTCCGAGGAACAGCCGCGGCTTAACTGCTTTTGACAGGCAGGCACCAACGGGAGACTACGCGTGAAGAAGTCGATTTTCGGCCTTGTCCTTGCTGTCAGTGGAACGCTGGCGATCACCTCCATCTCTGCACAGGATCAGCCTCAAATTCCCGGCACAATCGATGTCAGCCGAGTAGAGGCCGGCAATTATGCGCTCGATCCTGCGCATACCCTCGTAAGCTGGCAGGTCAGTCATTTCGGCTTCAACGACTACTTCGGCCTGTTCGGCGACATCGAAGGCACGATGACGCTGGA
>CAYPGL010000317.1:0-2568 GCA_964410035.1 uncultured Qipengyuania sp.
CTCCTTTCTCATCGACCAGCTCGTTCGCGTGATCCACGAATACGTGACGCAGCACATTTACTCCAACCCCAATCGTAGCGCGGGTGAACGGCTCGCAGTCATGGCTGTCGGCGGATACGGCCGCAGCGAAATGGCACCGTATTCGGATGTCGATATCGCCTTCCTCGTGGGTGAACGGCGGAACGCGTGGTGCGAGCAGGTGGTCGAAGCCATGCTCTATCTGATGTGGGACCTCGGTCTCAAGATCGGCCATTCTACCCGTACTCTCGACGAGGCGATCCGGCTGGCGAAGGACGACCTCACCATCCGCACTGCACTGCTCGAGGGACGCTATGTCTGGGGCGATCGCTCGCTCTATGATGAAGGTGAGCAACGCTACACGCGCGAGGTCGTAAAGGGCAGCGAGCAAGCATTCCTGACGCAGAAGCTCGAAGAGCGAAATGCGCGCCACAAGCGCATGGGCGACAGTCGCTATGTCGTCGAGCCCAATGTGAAGGATGGTAAGGGCGGCTTGCGCGATTTGCAGACGCTCTACTGGATCGGGAAGTTCATCCACCGCGTCTCCAGCGCCTCCGAACTTGTTGAGGCCGGATTGATGACGCATGCGGAATATCGCAGCTTCCGCCGGGCGGAGCGTTTCCTACTCGCCGTGCGGTGCCACATGCATATCCTTACCGGGCGTCCCGAGGACCGGTTGACCTTCGATCTCCAGCGGCGAGTGGCCGCACGCATGAATTACGCCGACCGTCCCGGCAAGAGCGCGGTCGAACGTTTCATGCAGTTCTATTTCATGCAGGCGA
The DNA here is from genome assembly GCA_964410035.1 of uncultured Qipengyuania sp. Classification (GTDB taxonomy): domain Bacteria; phylum Pseudomonadota; class Alphaproteobacteria; order Sphingomonadales; family Sphingomonadaceae; genus Qipengyuania. The sequence continues at coordinate 801 of CAYPGL010000317.1, forward strand.
AGCGCGTGGGCAGCCTCACGGGCGTGTTCCTCGCTCATATCGAGGACGATCTTGTCCAGCGATCGGCGCGAAAGGGGTTCTTCGCCGGGTTCAAGCCCAAGCCGCGCATGGTGAAGGGGTGCCGGGTGTTTGGAGGGCGCATCGCCGCGCCTTCGGACGACTGGTTCGCCAAGGATCCCGTGCGGCTGATCGAGATATTCCAGATTGCGGAGGCAGAAGGTCTTGAAATTCACCCGGAGACCATGCGTCAGGCGAACAGAGACTCCAAATTGATCGATCAGACGGTGCGCGAAGACCCGCGCGCCAACGCCATCTTCCTTGACCTGCTGTGTGGACGGAACGATCCCGAAATGGTGCTGCGCTGGATGAACGAGGCGGGCGTTTTCGGCCGCTTCGTGCCGGATTTCGGCAGGGTCAACGCGCAGATGCAGTTCGATATGTATCACCACTACACAGTGGATGAGCACACCATCCGGGCGATTGGCCTGCTCAACAAGATCGAGAAGGGGGAGCTAAAGCACGATCATCCGCGCGCTTCACGGCTGATCCATAAGGTAGGCTCCCGCCGGGTCGCCTATGTTGCGGCCTTGTTGCACGATATCGCCAAGGGACGCGGCGGCGATCATTCGGTACTGGGTGCGGAAGTGGCGGAAGAATTGTGCCCGCGTTTCGGTTTGTCCGAGAGCGAGACCGAACTCGTCGCCTGGCTGGTACTGAACCATTTGCTGATGAGCCATACGGCGCAAAAGCGCGACCTCACCGATCCCAAGACGATCGAGGACTTTGTAGGGCAGGTGCAAAGCATCGAGCGTCTTCGCCATCTCGCCATTCTCACAGCAGTCGATATCCGCGCGGTGGGGCCGGGAACGTGGAACAGCTGGAAGGGACAGCTGCTGGGCGAACTCTATGATGCGTCTTCAGAGCGTTTGCGGCTTGGTCACATGCGGCAAGGACGCAAGGAGAAGGTCGCCGCGAAGAAGGCACAGGTTGCCGACGTGCTGAAAGAAAAAGCCATTCTCGTGGAGGAGTTCGGCACGGCGCTCGACGATGCCTATTGGATCGCGGAGCCGATCGATATCGTTACTCTAAATCTCGTGCATTATGCCGCTGCGCGCGCGCAGGAACACGAGCTATCCGTACACTGCGAATTCTACGAGGCCCGCGGCGCGACCTTGGTGACTGTGATCGCCGCCGACCATCCGGGGCTCTTTTACCGGATCGCGGGCGGTATCCACCTTGCCGGCGGCAACATCATCGATGCGCGCATTCACACCACGCGATCCGGCTGGGCGCTCGACAACTTCCTCGTGCAGGATCCGCATGGCGCACCGTTCCGCGAAGAGCAGCAGCTGGAACGTCTGAAGAAGAGCATTGCCGATGCGCTTGCCAACCGGATCGATCTGACTCCCAAGCTGGCTCAGAGGCCTTTGCCACACAGCAGGTCGAAGGCCTTCGATGTGAACCCCCGCGTACTGTTCGACAACAAGGCTTCGAACCGGTTCACCGTGATAGAGGTGAATGCCCGCGACCGACCGGCGCTGCTCAACCGCCTCGCCCGCGTGCTGTTTGAGAGCCGGCTGGTCGTCCATTCGGCCCATATCACCAATTACGGCGAACGTGCGGTCGATACCTTCTACGTAACGGATCTGACGGGCGATAAGCTGGCCGAAGGCGAACGCCGGAACCGGCTTGAAACGCGCCTTGCAGAGGCGGCTGGTGATGCAATGCAGGCACGGTTGGAAGATGCGTAGCATACGTTTGCAGGAAG
>CAYPGL010000318.1:0-2559 GCA_964410035.1 uncultured Qipengyuania sp.
TAAAACGCACCGCCGGGCTGGACGACCTCGTACCCAGCGTCGCGAAGCCCGGCGTGGCATGTGCTTCGGGCAGCCCGCGAAGGGCTGGCGGCTTGCCGCGGCGGACGGGAAGACCCAGCGCGCCCTGCATGAATTCCGCAATGCCATGCAGTTCGGCGCCACCGCCGGTTAGAACCACTTGGCCGGAGTTGGCACCGGAAAAACCCAACACCTTCAACCCCTTGCCAATCTCCGCGGTCATGGTCCCCAGCCGGTCGGTTACGATCGAGACGAGTTCCGCGCGCGCAATTCGGTTCTGTTCGTCCGCTCCGCGTGCGGGCCGTGCACCAGTATCTTCTCCCGGACCGTTTACGGGAATCATCTCGCGGTGATCGCTCGGCGTGGCGATAGCCGAACCGGATACGCATTTCAGTCGCTCCGCCTGACCGCGGCGAATCCCAAGCGAGCTGGCAATCGCATCAGTGATGTCGTTCGAACCCACTGGGATGGAGCGGAGGCCGAGCAACATCCCTCCCGCGTGTACGGAAACATTGGTAACCTGCGCTCCGATCTCGACGAGTGCCACGCCAAGATCTCGCTCCTCGTTCGAGAGACAAGCATAGGCCGCGGCAAGCGGGCTGGCGACGACGCCCTCTACGTCTAGATGAGCGCTCTGCACTGCTTCGATAAGGTTTCGCACCGGCGCACCTTCCGCCAATGTCACATGGATATCGACGCCCAGCGATTCCGCATGCAAGCCGATGGGATTGGCGACGCCGTGCGCCCCGTCGAGCGTATAATGCGCAGGCTGGGCGTGCAGCACCATCCGCCCATCGGGCTGGATATGGTCGCGCGCCGCAAAAAGCAGGTGCTCGACATCGTCCTCGTCGATACGCCGTCCGCCAATGGCAATTTCGACGCTGGCGATCTTGCTAGAAAGCCCCGCCCCCGCACACCCGATCCATACACCGGAAACGCTGGTATTGGCATTGATCTCTGCCGTTTCGACAGCGGTCCGGATCGCGTGAGTCGCGGCCTCCATGTCCGTGACGTAACCGCGCTTGATGCCTTCGCTCTTGCGGTGCGAGGAACCAAGCACGATCATCTCGCCGTCCTCGCCCTGTCCCATCACCATGGCCGAAATACGGAAGGAACCGATGTTCACCGCAGCCTGGACACGGGTGATACGAGGCAACGGCAAATGGGGAGAAGCTGCCATTATTCCGCACTCACCCCGGCAGACATGGCACGCGGGCACGGACCGTCCGCACAGCGCAGATAGGCCCGGTCGGGCACCCGCATATCGATGGCTATGGCCTTGCCGCCGATCAGTCGATTCCGCCCGTCCATCTCCGCGAATTTGACCAGAGCGGCTGGGCCCTTGTCGCCTTCCGGGAGGGCCAGCATTTGGTCAGTCTTGAAGGTGAGGTTCCAGCGACGATTGCCAATCCATTCTGCCGCCGCGATCTGCGGCTTGAGGGCAGGCGCTGCATCAAGCAGGCGGCCCAGTTCGGCAACCTGCTTCTGCGCACCCGGCCCGGAGATCAGGAGCATATCCTTGGCTTCTTCGCGAGAAACCGGCTCAAGTTCGTGACCTGTTTCATCGACAAGGATAAGCCGGTCGGGTTTCTGGACAACGGCGTGCGGCTCCCGCTCCACAATGTCGATCCGCAAAAGATCTGGAAGCTGACGTGACACGCGGGCATCCTTCACCCACGACAGGTCAAGCAGCCGCTCGCGAATTTCCTCAACCTCCACCAGCGGCATGGGCCGGTCCTGCTCGCCCAGCACGCGTTCGTAAACTACCTGCTTGTTGAGCCTTTCGACACCCGTAACGCGCACCCGGTCCACCTCGAAACCCGCTCGGCCAGCAGATTTGGCGAGCTCAATGCGGGCCATTTCGGGCACGCCGGCGTAGCTCGCCACGCTCCAAGTGATGATCATCCCGATCGCCAGAAGAATGACGAGGAAGAACTTGTGCCACTGGTCCTCGGTGAACGGCAGCGCAGTCATGACTCGGTCTAGCAGACCCGAGGTGTGGCGTTTGGCAGCCCGCGCCTTCTGGCTGCGGCTACGCGCCGCGGCAGACCGGCGGACGCCGGTGGGCTTGCGGCTGATTTTAGCCATCTCTTCCCCGGCCTTCATGATAGCGCAGAGCCGCGGCAATGATCGTTTCGACCAACTCGCCATATTCGATCCCGGCGTACCGCGCCTGTTCGGGCACGAGGCTGAGCGGCGTCATGCCCGGCTGGGTGTTGGTTTCCAGCACGAAAAGCCCGTCCTCGCCCTGTTCCTCGTCCCAGCGGAAGTCAGTACGGCTGGTGCCGCGGCAGCCGAGTACCTTGTGCGCCTTGAGCGCGATTTCGAGGCATAGATCGCGGATATGGCCGGGAATGTCTGCCGGGCAGATATGATCGGTCATGCCGTCGGTGTACTTGGCATCGAAATCGTAGAAGCCGCTCTTGGGCTTGAGTTCGGTGACTGCGAGCGCGCGTGAACCGTCGGGGAAATCGACAACTGCAGCAGTCATTTCGCGGCCCTTGATGTACGGCTCGGCCAGAAGTTCGGCAAAATCCTGCC
>CAYPGL010000319.1:0-2546 GCA_964410035.1 uncultured Qipengyuania sp.
CGGGTAGCGAAAGGCGATGGGGCCGTCGTCGTACTCGGCCGCCGTGTAGGTCATGTGCGCCAGTTCCGCCTCGTCGGCGGCGGCCATGACCACGAAATTGGGCAGGGTGGCGAGATAGGTGATGTCGAAGCTGCCAGCGTGGGTGCAGCCGTCGGCTCCGACCAGTCCGGCCCGGTCAATGGCAAAGCGCACGGGTAGGCTTTGGATCGCCACGTCGTGCACGACCTGGTCGTAAGCGCGCTGGAGGAAGGTCGAATAGATGGCCGCGAAGGGTCGCATGCCTTCTGCAGCGAGACCCGCGGCAAACGTTACCCCGTGCTGTTCGGCAATGCCGACGTCGAACGCCTTGTCCGGGTGTGCCTTGGCGAATCTGTCGACGCCCGTACCGCTAGGCATGGCGGCGGTGATGGCGCAGATCCGCGGATCATCGTTCGCCAGCTTCGCCAGCGTTTCGCCGAAAACGTTCTGGTAGGCGGGCGGACCACCGGAAGACTTTTTCTGTTCGCCCGTGACGACATCGAATTTGGCGACACCGTGATATTTGTCGGCGCTGTTTTCGGCTGGGGCATAGCCCTTGCCCTTTTGCGTCACGACATGGATCAGCACCGGGCCCTGTTCGCTATCGCGCACGTTTTCGAGCACCGGGATCAGATGGTCGAGATTGTGTCCGTCGATCGGGCCGACGTAGTAGAAGCCCAGTTCTTCGAACAGCGTGCCGCCGGTCGCCATGCCGCGCGCGTACTCCTCGGCCTTTTCGAGTCCGCCCCATACGCGGCGGCCTAGCTTCTTGGCGAGTTTAGACGCCATTGACCTCAGACCGAGGTACTCGCTCGAGGACACCATTCGGGCAAGATAGGCCGAGAGCCCGCCCACAGGCGGAGCGATCGACATGTCGTTGTCGTTGAGGATAACCACCAGCCGATTGCCGGCCTGTTCTGCGTTGTTCATCGCCTCATAGGCCATGCCGGCGCTCATCGCGCCGTCGCCGATCACTGCGATCCCGCGTCCCGGGCGGCCCTTGATCTTGTTCGCCATGGCAAAGCCAAGCGCAGCGGAAATCGATGTCGAGCTATGTGCAGCCCCAAAAGGATCATATTCGCTTTCGGTACGCTTAGTGAAGCCGCTGAGGCCCCCGCCCTGACGCAGGGTCCGGATACGATCGCGCCTGCCGGTCAGAATCTTGTGCGGATAGCACTGATGCCCGACGTCCCAGACCAGCCTGTCTTCCGGAGTGTTGAACACATAGTGGATGGCGGCAGTCAGTTCGACCACGCCGAGGCCGGAACCGAGATGCCCGCCCGTCGTCCCAACGGCGTCGATCATCTCCGCCCGCAACTCGTCGGAAAGCTGGCGTAGCTGGCTCTTGTCGAGCTTGCGGAGATCCTCGGGCGTATTGACCGTGTCGAGCAACGGCGTATCGGGTCGGCTAGTCATACGAATGCCTTACACGCGGTTATACGAACTGTCGATGAACGCTACTTCGCTTGAAAAGCACGCCCTACAGCCACTTCACGCGGCGCAGTCGTCACATAGTCCGCGCAGTTCGACCACTGGGCGCACATCGGTGAAGCCTGCGTCCTTGCCCGCTACCCGAAGGGCGCCGGTAACGCGGTCATCGTCGATATGCGTTGCCTTCCCGCAATCGTCGCAAATCAAAAATATGCAATCGTGGCGGCATCCCGGGTGGGTGTTCACGAGATAGGCATTCGCACTCTCGATTCGGTTGGCGAGATTGGTCCGCACAAACAGGTCGAGGATGCGATAGACGCTGTTGGGTGCGACCCGCTTGCCGCGCGCGGCGGATAGATTGTCGGCGATGTCATAGGCGCTCGCGGGCTTGTCATGCTGCGCTAGCTCTTCGAATACGGATTGGCGCATGCCCGTCCATTGTTCACCTGCATCGGTGAGCGTGAGCCGAGCTGCGTCTATCAGATCGTCGCCCGAATGTTCCTGATGTGCATGTGCGTGTTTTGCCATGAGGGAGAAGTAAGCTCGCCCGCGCCCCCGCGCAAGTCAGTCGCGGCGAAACTCGGAGCGGTAAACGCCGGGATAGAGGCGCTCGAGCGCCGCAACCTTGGGAGCATCCCATCGCTGGATATACCCATGGCGCGGATTCTTTGCAGCAAAGTCCTGGTGATAGGTTTCGGCCGGGTAGAATGCCTGCGCCCGCTCGGTTCGGGTGACGATCGGCTTAGCCCACAAACCCGCTCTCTGAAGCTGCGCGATATACGCCTTTGCCACCGCATTCTGTTCGGCGGACATCGGAACAAGTGCACTGCGATAATGCGCCCCGCGGTCGGGACCCTGCCGGTTGAGCAGTGTCGGATCTACGACGACCGAAAAGAATATCCGCAGCAATTGATCGTAACGGATCACCTTCGGATCATAGGTCACCTTTACCGCTTCCGCATGATCGGTGACACCGGAAGAGACGAGTTTGTAATCCGCCTGTCGCTCGGTCCCGCCATGATAGCCGGATATCGCGCTACTGACGCCCTTCGTATGGCTGAAAACGGCCTCCACACCCCAGAAGCATCCGCCGGCGA
>CAYPGL010000320.1:0-2535 GCA_964410035.1 uncultured Qipengyuania sp.
TCGAGATCCTCAAGCACATCATGAAGTCGCTGCCGCAGGCCGCGATTTCGAAGGTCGTGATCGAACGCCCGGCCAAATTGTGCCGGATTTCGGTCTATGCCGCGCGCCCGGGCGTCATCATCGGCAAGAAGGGCGCCGATATCGAGAAGCTGCGCACCAAGCTCGCCTCGATGACCGCGAGCGAGATCAAGCTCAACATCGTCGAAATCCGCAAGCCGGAAGTCGATGCCAAGCTCGTCGCCCAGGGTATCGCCGACCAGCTGATCCGCCGCGTGGCGTTCCGCCGGGCGATGAAGCGCGCGATGCAGTCGGCCATGCGTTTGGGTGCCGAGGGCATCAAGATCTTCTGCGGCGGCCGTCTCGGCGGCGCGGAAATCGCCCGCGTCGAACAATATCGCGAAGGTCGCGTTCCGCTTCACACGCTGCGCGCCAATATCGATTACGCCGAAGCCGAAGCGCTGACCGCGTATGGCATCATCGGGATCAAGGTCTGGATCTTCAAAGGCGAGATCCTGGGTCACGATCCGATGGCGCATGATCGTCTCATGATGGAAGCCCAGACGTCCGGCGTACGCCCCGCTCGTTGAGTTGGCCGCACGTTAAGACAAGGTAAGAGCAATGCTGCAACCGAAGAAAACCAAGTTCCGCAAGGCGTTCAAGGGCAAGATCCATGGCAAGGCCAAGGGTGGCACCACGCTGAATTTCGGGTCGTACGGCCTGAAGGCGATGGAGCCCGAACGGATCACCTCGCGCCAGATCGAGGCGGCTCGCCGCGCGATCACGCGTCACATCAAGCGCCAGGGACGTCTCTGGATTCGCATCTTCCCGGACGTGCCGGTGTCGAAGAAGCCGGCCGAAGTCCGTCAGGGTAAAGGCAAGGGTTCGGTCGAATATTGGGCCGCCCGCGTGAAGCCTGGCCGGATCCTGTTCGAACTCGACGGCGTTCCCGGACAGCTCGCCGCCGTCGCGTTTCAGCGCGCCGCGATGAAGCTGCCGATCAAGACCAAGGTCGTAGCCCGTCTGGGCGACGACTCGCATTTGGGAGCGTAAGCCATGGCCAACGCCAAGATCGAAGACCTGCGCACCAAGACCGACGACCAGCTTTCCGAAGAGCTCGTCGATCTGAAGCGCGAAGCGTTCAATCTGCGCTTCCAGTCGGCCACCGGCCAGCTCGAGCGTCCCGCGCGCATTCAGGAAGTGCGCCGCGAGATCGCCCGTATCAAAACCCTTCAGGGCGAGCGCAACCGCGCTACCGCCGCGAAGGCTTAAGGAGGCATCATGCCCAAGCGTATCCTCATCGGGACCGTCGTCAGCGACAAGACCGAAAAGACCGTGACCGTGAAAGTCGAGCGCAAGGTGAAGCACCCGCTTTACGGGAAGATCATCCGGCGCACGAAGAACTACAACGCGCACGACGAGAACAACGAATATCGTCCCGGCGATACCGTCCGCATCGAAGAGACCAAACCGATCTCCAAGACCAAGACGTGGAAGGTGATCGATCGTCTGCAGGCCTCCAAGGGCGTCGAGCTCGAAGCCGAACTCGACGTGAAGGAAGCCGCGCCGACCGGTGCGCCCGAGGACAAGAAGACCGCGGGCAAGCCGGGCGAAAAGTCCGCTGCCAAGGCGGACGAGCAGGACGATGCCAAGGCCGACGCCGAGGCTTGATTTTTAGATCCCCGCCTGCGCGGGGACAGGCGTAAACGGAACTGCCGGGCCCACGAATTGAGGGCGTCCCGGCAAGCCAAGAGAAGGAACCGGATCGATGATCCAGATGCAATCCAATCTCGACGTCGCGGACAATAGCGGCGCCAAGCGCGTCCAGTGCATCAAGGTGCTGGGCGGCTCGAAGCGCCGGTTCGCGAGCGTCGGCGACGTGATCGTCGTCTCCATCAAGGAGGCGCAGCCGCGTGCCAAGGTCAAGAAGGGCGACGTTCACCGCGCGGTGATCGTGCGCACGAGGAAAGACGTTCGCCGTCCCGATGGCAGCGTGATCCGCTTCGACGGCAACGCCGCGGTTCTCATCAACAAGAGCGAGGAGCCGATCGGCACCCGTATCTTCGGCCCGGTGGTGCGCGAACTGCGCGGCCGCGGGTTCATGAAGATCATCTCGCTGGCTCCGGAGGTGCTGTAATGGCTGCCGCGAAGATCAAGAAGGGCGACGAGGTCGTCGTGCTCTCGGGCAAGGACAAGGGCCGCACCGGCACCGTGTCCAAGGTCCTGCCGAAGGAAGGCAAGGTCGTGGTCGAGGGCGTGAACATCGCCACTCGTCACCGCAAGCCGACCCAGGCGAACCCGCAGGGCGGTATCGAGCGCCGCGAGGCCCCGATGCATATCGCCAAGGTCGCCGTGGCCGATCCCAAGGACGGCAAGCCCACCCGCGTCCGCTTCGAGGAGCGCGACGGCAAGAAGGTCCGGATCGCCGTCAAATCCGGGGAGACGATAGATGGCTGATTATACCCCTCGCATGAAGAAGCGCTTCGACGACGAGATCGTCAAGGCGATGACCGAAAAGTTCGGCTACAAGAACCGCTT
>CAYPGL010000321.1:0-2530 GCA_964410035.1 uncultured Qipengyuania sp.
TCATGAGCTTCTGTCATGGGCCGTCTCATGCCCATGCAATCACCACGCGGCAAGTAGAGAACGATTCGCCGAAAACGAGGTTAACGGCGGCCACAAGCTGGCTATGGACCGACTCGACAGGGGTTTTGGAATTTCGGGACTTGGAGGGTCGCAATTAATGAAAATGGGTCTACTCGCCTGCGCTTTCGGGCGCCACTCGGTCGATCATGCCAACATGCGCAAGGCTGGCGGCATGCATGTCGGCAAATGCCGGTGCTGCAGGACGCCGATGGAGGAAATCGAACCGCACGTCAGGGACGTGCTCCGCGTAAAGGATGCCGGCCTCGGGCCGCGCAGCTTCGGCTGATGAATTTCCCGGCGCGGTTCAGCCCGCGCCGGTGAGTTGCACGAACACGTCCTCGAGGTCGGCCTCGCGGGTGGTGACGTCTTCAATCCCGTAACCATGGCTTTGGACCAGAGCGAGGACCTGTCCTGCGCTGGCCTTGTCGCGATCATAGGTAATGTCGAGACGACGGGCGTCGACTACCTCTGCCTTGAGGAAGGCTTCTTCCATGATCGGCCCGCCTAGGTCCTTGTCGACGCTGATCGAAACGATCTTCTCGCGCGCCATTCCCACCAGTTCGCGGGTGGGCTTGTTGGCGATCAGTTCGCCGTGGTTGATGATGGCAATGCGGTCGCACAGCTGCTCCGCCTCTTCGAGGTAATGGGTGGTCAGGACAACGGTCACGCCCTCGGCATTCAGCTCCTGGACCAGCTCCCACAACTGCCGACGCAACTCCACATCCACCCCTGCAGTCGGCTCGTCGAGCACGAGAATCGGCGGCGAATGCACCATCGCCTTGGCGATCAGCAGACGGCGCTTCATCCCGCCTGACAGCGTGCGGGCATAAGCATTGCGCTTGTCTGAAAGATGGACCGCGGCAAGCAGATCCTCGCTGCGGCGATCGCGTTTAACCACGCCATAGAAGCCTGCCTGAATCTCCAGCACCTCGAACGGCGTGAAGAAGGGGTCGAAGACGATTTCTTGCGGGACGATTCCTATTGATCGCTTGGCATTGCGAGGGTTGTCATCGATATCGAAACCCCAGATCTCCGCACTGCCGCTGGTCTTCCTCACCATGCCGGCCAATATGTTGATGATCGTCGATTTGCCGGCACCGTTGGGACCAAGCAATCCGAACACCCCGCCCTGCGGCACATCGAAGCTCACGCCTTCGAGTGCGAGCTTGCCCTCGTCCCCCGGTCCGCTGGGGGCATAGCGTTTGACGAGATTGTCGATGGAAATTGCAGACGGTGTGTTCATCACAGTGCCCTAGGCGCTTGAGGCGCACAGAAAAACCCATTATCGGCACGCTCATGAGTCTGCCTCCACCCGAAGTGTCAAAGGTCACCGTAACCAAAGTATGGTGCGATGGTGCGACCGATATCCGCAGCGGCAAAATGTATCGCGCCGCTGCACTGGGTCATCCCAAGGTTTATCTTCAGATCGACGAGCATGGCTATGTCGACTGCGGCTACTGCGATCGGCGCTTCGTGCTCGAAGGCGGTCCAGCTGACGGTGTCGATCAATCGCAATTGAAAGATATTTCATCAAGCGCGGACCCAGGCTACCCCTGAGCCCTCGCCAATCGGCGCAGTCCTCCCTACATGGAGAGCATGACAGAACCGCTGACCGACCCTCTCGCGCTCGTATACGGAAACAAGCTCTCGCCCGAAGAGGCACAGTCGCTGACACGGCAACTCCTGTCATCCTGCGACGATGGCGAACTCTACATGCAGTTCATCGCCTCCGAAGCCTTCGGATTCGACGACGGCCGACTGAAAACTGCAGACTACTCGCGCGATTCCGGCTTCGGCCTGCGCGGGGTTTCTGGTGAAACGACCGGCTTCGCCCATGCAAACGAGATCAGCGCTGCGGCCATCCGCCGCGCTGGCGAGACGCTGCAATTGCTCGATGCGACCACCAGCCCGCTCGCCGCGCCGCCCGAACGGACCAACCGGCATCTCTATACCGACCTTTGCCCGCTCGACCTCGTCCCGTTCGGAGAGAAGGTCGCATTGCTGGAGAAAATCGACGCCGTTGCGCGCGCCAAGGATCCCCGCGTTGCGCAGGTTTCAGCCAGCCTGCTGGCGAACTGGGGCGTCGTTGAGATCGTTCGTCCCGACGGGCATATCGCGCGCGACATCCGGCCGCTGGTCCGCCTCAACATCCAGGTCGTCGCCGAACAGAACGGACGCCGCGAAACAGGCTTCTTCGGACTTGGTGGACGCTATCTCTATGACCGGCTGTTCGACGAGGGCGCATGGATGCGCGCAATCGACGAAGCGGTCAGGCAGGCGCTGGTAAACCTCGAAAGCGTCGCTGCGCCTGCGGGCGAGAAGACCGTCCTGCTCGGCCCCGGCTGGCCCGGCGTCTTGCTTCACGAGGCAGTTGGCCACGGGCTCGAAGGTGATTTCAACCGCAAGGGTACGAGCGCCTTTTCCGGCCGTCTCGGAGAACGCGTCGCCGCGCCCGGCGTGACCGTGATCG
>CAYPGL010000322.1:0-2525 GCA_964410035.1 uncultured Qipengyuania sp.
CCTTCCGCGGCAGCCCCGCCGACGAAGCGGGTATCAAGGCGGGCGACTACATCACCCATATCGACGGCGAGCTGATTTACGGCCTCGAGCTGGATGAGGCGGTTGCAAAGATGCGTGGTCAGGCGGGTACGTCAATTCAGCTCACCGTTTTCCGCCCGGGACGCGAAGAGCCATTCGACGTCGGCGTTACGCGCGGAGTGATCGAGCTTGAGCCGGTGACCTGGGAATTGCAGGATGGCAATATCGGCCATATCATGATCAATGAATTCTCGCGCGATGTCGGCAGTGATGTCTTTGCCGCGTGGAAGGATCTGCAGAGCCAGGCTACCGGCCGCCTTAACGGTCTGGTGCTGGACCTGCGCAGCAACCCCGGCGGTTCGCTCGACGAAGCAGTGGCTCTGTCCGACCTGTTCCTCACCAAAGGCCAGATCGTATCGCAGCGTGGCCGTGCGCGCGGGGAATCGATTTCCTACGATGCCGAAACGGTCTTCCGCGGAGATATTGCCGAAAATTTGCCGATCGTAGTGCTGATCGATGCCGGTTCGGCCTCTGCCAGCGAAATCGTCGCTGGCGCGCTGCAGGATCACCGCCGCGCAGTCGTCATGGGCGAGCGCAGCTTTGGCAAGGGCAGCGTCCAGTCGCTGCTTCCGATCGGCCGCGATGCTGCGTTGAAGCTTACAACTGCGCGCTATTTTACGCCTTCGGGCCATTCGGTTCAGGAGGGTGGAATCAAGCCCGACATCAAGGTGCCGCAGCTATCCGATCCCGATCTCGCCAACCGCATGAAATACACGATGCGGGAAAGCGATCTGCGGGGGCATCTGATCAACGAACTCGGCATCAAGGACGAGGATCTGGAGAACGACACCCGAACCGATCCGCGCTTCCAGCTCACTGCAGAAGAGCTCGAGATGCAGGGGATCGAGGATTTCCAGTTGCATTACGCAGTGGAGACACTGCGCCGGACCAACCCGAGCGCCGTTGCCTCGCGAACGAAGTAAAGCTAGCGCCCGCAGGGTGAGAATGGAAAACAATCCAAGCCTGAGACGGGCGCAGCGACTGGTGTTGGCCATACCTGCGCTGCTGCTAGCGGGAGCCTATCTCTCGCAATACGGCTTTGATCTTTATCCCTGCGAAATGTGCTGGTGGCAGCGCTATCCGCATTTTGCCGCGGTGGGCTTCGCGCTTCTGTCTTTTCTCGCCGCACCTAAGCGCTTGTGGATAGCGCTCGCCGCAGGCGGGATCCTAACTTCAGGCATGATCGGTCTTTTTCACGCCGGGGTCGAATATGGCTGGTGGGAGGGCGTCACCTCTTGCGCGGCAATTCCGCAGACCGGAGAGGGACAAAGCGCGCTCGACGCGATTATGGATGCCCCAGTCGTACGCTGCGACGAGGCGCCGTGGACGTTGCTGGGTATCAGCCTTGCGGGCTTCAACTTCCTGATTTCGACTGTGGCAAGCCTGTTTGCCTTCAATCTATTGCGCAAGGAGGATCGGCCATGACGAATACACCAGGCCATATCGCCCGAATGATTCGCGTCGATCAGGCAGGCGAATTTGGGGCAACCCGGATTTACGCTGGCCAACTTGCTGTAATGGGTGACCGTGGGCCCGATTCCGCGGAGATCGCCGGTATGGCAGAACAGGAGGCCGGACATCGCGCAAAATTCGATGCGCTGATGGCACGCCGGGGTGTACGCCCGACTGCGCTCCAACCCTTCTGGGATCGTGCCGGTTTCGCCTTGGGTGCGGCCACGGCTCTGATGGGGCCGGAAGCAGCAATGGCCTGCACTGCCGCCGTCGAGACGGAAATCGACCGGCACTATTCTAATCAGCTCGATGAGCTGGAAGCAACCAACGAAGATCCTGAACTCGCAGCGATGATAGAGGAATTCCGCGAAGACGAACGGGCGCATCGCGATGCCGCACTTGCCGCGGGTGCCGAACGCGCTCCTGCCTATCCTGTCCTTTCGGGCCTCATCCGCTTGGGTTGCCGGGCGGCGATCAAAATATCTGAAAGGATCTGATGGGAACGGCAGGCGCCCCTCGGTCGCTTCATAAAGAGTTCACGCGCCAACGTGCCTATAGTCTGCCATTGCTCACAAGAGGCTCATTATGACGAAACCCCTGCTTGCCCTCGTCGCCTTCTCCGCCGCTGCTTTCGCGGCGCCGGTTCAGGCGCAGACTCCGGTCGATACGGGCGATGAAAGCTACAACATGGTCATCGTCTATGGTGATGACGAGTGTCCGCAGGGTGACGACGGTACGATCGTCGTCTGCGCGCGTCAGGCGGAAAGCGAGCGTTATCGTATTCCAGAGTCCTTGCGTTTCACTGACGGGCCTCAGGCCGAGGCGTGGATGAACCGTGTCGAGCGTCTCGAAATGGTTGGTGATTTTGGTATCATGTCATGCTCGCCCGCAGGCTCAGGTGGATTTACCGGCTGTACGCAGGAAATGATTGCCAAGGCTTATGCCGACAAGGAAAACTCTTCCGACGTGCGCTTCAGCGAGGTGATCGCTGCCGC
>CAYPGL010000323.1:0-2525 GCA_964410035.1 uncultured Qipengyuania sp.
GCCCGTCGCATGATGCGGCGAAGCACGTACCCACGACCCTCGTTGCTCGGGAGGACTCCATCGGCGAGCAAGAAGCTCGTCGAGCGTAGGTGATCGGCAATAACCCGGTGGCTGGCAGTCTGGTTGCCTTCTGCCTTTACCCCCGTCAGCGCTTCACTTGCGCCGATCAGGGCCCTGAAAGTGTCGGTATCGTAATTGTCATGGACACCCTGCATGACTGCTGCAACGCGCTCGATGCCCATGCCGGTGTCGATGCTGGGCTTAGGCAGGTCGCGGACGATCTCGTCATTCTCTTGCGTGAACTGCATGAAGACGAGGTTCCAGATCTCGACGAACCGATCGCCGTCTTCTTCCCGCGATCCCGGAGGCCCGCCCCAGATGTGATCCCCGTGGTCGTAAAAGATCTCCGAACAGGGACCGCATGGGCCGTCGGAACCCATGGCCCAAAAGTTGTCCTTGGTCGGAATGCGAATGATTTTTTCGTCCGCGAAACCCGTGCGCTTCTTCCAAAGGCCGAAAGCTTCGTCATCTGTGTGATAGACAGTGACAAGCAGCCTTTCGGCGTCGAGACCCCACTCCTTCGTTAGCAGGTTCCAGGCGTTGTCGATCGCCTGCTCTTTGAAGTAATCGCCAAAGCTGAAGTTGCCCAGCATCTCGAAAAACGTGTGATGCCGCGCTGTGTAACCGACATTGTCGAGATCGTTGTGCTTGCCTCCCGCACGTACGCATTTCTGCGCGCTGGCCGCACGCGGCGCCGGCGGGGCTTCCAGACCAGTGAAGGCATTCTTGAACGGAACCATGCCAGCATTGACGAACATTAGCGTAGGGTCGCTAAACGGAACGAGCGGCGCGCTCGGAACCTCAACATGGTTCTGAGAAGCGAAATAATCGAGAAAGGAACGGCGTATTTCGTTGGTCGAAGTCATAGATCCGCAACTAGGCAATAGGCACGCGCGCGACAAGCGGGAAAGCTCGCTTGAGAAACGGTGGGTTTTCCATGGACCAACTGCTTTTGGCCGAGTTCCTTTCGAGGACGATCAAACTCGAAAATCGGGTCTCAAATGCCTCCCATCCAAATGACGTGGTCGTCCGGTGTTAGTACTGCGACACTCGTTCAGATGTCGAATAACCCATCTCAACCCGCTTGGAAATTAGGCGCAACCGGGGTGAATACTTCCAAGAAACCAATCGTATAGTCTGCCTCGCTGAACGATGGTCTTGCCGCAAACCACTTGTACAAGGCGGAATATTCGCACAAGCGACGCGGATTAATCAGATCATGATTCGAGCGGTCGCATGCTTCGGGCAAGGAAACCTCAATGGCCACGGAAGTCGTGTAAGCGTACCTGCCTGAAGAATGGCGGGTTTCAATCAGAGAGCAGCCATCGAAATGAAACGTAAATTTTTCGGCACGGACGGAATTCGCGGACTCACTAATGAGGGCGCGATGACCGCCGCAAATGCTATGCTTATTGCGCAGGCAGCTGGAGCACATTTCCTTCGTGGCGATCATCGTCATCGCGTGGTGATTGGCAAGGACACTCGACTTTCCGGTTACATGATTGAAAGCGCACTTGTGGCTGGCTTCACAAGCGTAGGCATGGACGTCGTAATGACAGGCCCATTGCCAACGCCGGCAATTTCGCTGCTGACCCGCGAAATGCGAGCAGACTTGGGTGTAATGATTTCAGCTAGCCATAACCCCTTTCAAGATAATGGTATCAAGCTGTTCGGTCCCGACGGATTTAAGTTATCGGACGAAGCGGAATCATCCATCGAACGACTACTTGCCCAGCCGCCACGACTGGCCAGAGCCTCACATATTGGTCGTGCCCAAAGGATTGAAGATGCCCGAGGCCGCTATATTCATGCGGTCAAGCAATCCGTGCCCAAAGATATTCGGTTTGATGGCCTTAAGGTCGTAGTTGATTGCGCCCACGGGGCCGCCTACGAAGTTGCTCCAAGAGCCATATGGGAACTAGGTGCTGAAGTAATTGCGGTCGGTGTCAATCCGGACGGGACCAATATTAATCGCAATGTAGGATCGACCTGCCTCGACGCGGTCAAAGAGCGTGTGATTAAAGAACAGGCTCACATCGGCATAGCATTGGATGGCGATGCTGATAGACTCATCGTGATCGACGAAAAGGGTGAAACCGTCGATGGCGACCAACTTATGGGATTTTTGGCCCGCGAACTCCATATCGTAGGACAGTTGCGCGGAGGCGGAATCGCAGCGACTGTAATGAGCAATCTTGGGCTTGAGCGCTATATTCAAAATCTCGGTCTGAAGTTTGAACGTACGAAAGTGGGCGACCGCTACGTACTCGAGCGAATGCGAGAAATGGGATTAAATGTGGGCGGCGAACAGTCGGGACACATGATTTTGCTTGACCACGCGACAACCGGAGACGGAACAGTAACGGCCCTGCGCGTCTTAGCGAGCCTAGTACAATCGGAGAAGCCTGCCAGCGAGTTGCTGCATGTTTTCGAGCCGGTTCCGCAGCTCCTGAAGAATATACATT